>CAMJTZ010000076.1 GCA_946408865.1 uncultured Clostridia bacterium | reverse complement strand
TGAACTGTTCGGTGTGGCCAAAGTGCTGGAAAATTTCTCCCTGTTCGTAAGGTATCGCGATTCTCATGTTCCTGCTCCCTTTCATCATCAGGTTTTCCGGAGGCGGAACCGGTGCGAACTCGCAGCATCCGCCGGTAATCTGCAGCCTTTTTCCCCGGACCAGCGCCATGGCAATCTTATGCCTGGCACTTTCATAAATCGCGGTCACCGTGGTTCTTGCCACATTCATCCGGGCGGCGCACGATTCCTGATTCAGTCCTTCCGCGTCCATCAGGCGCAGCGTCTCATACTCGTCCAGCGTCAGACGGATTACTTCGGCGTCCGGCGCGTCATCCGGCGAAAAACTGCGGAACGCGGGCATCTGCCCGATCCTTCTGCATCTGACTGGTCTCGGCATGCAGTCCCCTCCTTTGTTCATGATATAGCACGGTTTACGACATATGTCAATAACTATGTCAAAAGCCGCGGCTCGTCTGCCTGCCTGCGCCAGCGCTGATTGATTCGGGATTACGGCCGGTATATAATTGTATCCGGTACAACCGGAATCCCTCAGGCAGGCTTGTCCGGCCGCAGGCGCAAAACAGATCCGGACGAAAGGAAAAAAACGATGACAGCGATAAAACAACAGGGTGAAGGACGTTCGGAAGATTCCGTAAATCGCCCGCGCGATATATGAGGGAAACCAGCCATGATGGCACAAGGGGGATAACAAGTGTCGCAGATCATTATTCATGTGGATATGGATGCTTTTTATGCCTCCGTGGAGATGCGCGACGATCCTTCCCTGCGCGGGAAGCCGCTGATCATCGGCTCCCTGCCCCATGAGCGGGGCGTGGTCGCCACCTGCAGCTATGAAGCGCGGAAATACGGCGTTCATTCCGCCATGAACATCAAGGAAGCGTACCGCCTGTGTCCCAACGGCGTCTATATGCATCCCCGCTTCGACAAATACCGGGCCGTCTCCGCGCAGCTGCATCAGATCTGGTATGAATACGCTTCCGCCGCGGAAAGCGTCGCCCTGGATGAAGCCTATCTGGACGTAACGGAAAAAGCGGGGAACTGGGATACCGCCTGCGATTTTGCCCGCGCCATCAAGCGCAGAACCCGGGAGGAACTGGGGCTTACCTGTTCAGTGGGGGTGGCGTATTCCAAAACTGCCGCAAAAACCGCCAGCGAAGAAAAAAAGCCGGACGGCTATTTTGAAATCCCGACGGAAGAGGCTTTTGTAAATCTGATTCTGGACCGGGATGTGCGGGTTCTGTATACCGTCGGGAAAAAGACCGGGGAGAAGCTGAACCGTTCCGGCATCCGCACCGTGCGGGATATTCAGACCCGGCAGGACGAGGTCGTCCGTCTGCTGGGCCGGCAGGGCCGGTGGATCGTGGAGCAGGCCCTGGGCCGGGACGACCGGAAAGTCGTCGCTTACAAACCTGAGGAAGCCAAATCCATCAGCCGGGAGCTGACCTTTCAGGAAGACGTTGAGGATTTTGATTTTCTGCGGGACATCCTGGTTCTTTTATCTCTCAGCGTGGAAAGAAGAGCCGAGCGGGTGGGATTGTACGGCAGGGGCGTACAGCTGAAAATCACCTATTCCGACATGAAAACCGTCACCCGCTCCCGGCTCACGGAAACCACACGCTCCGCGGCCGCGATCCGGCGGGAGGCGGCCGGGCTGCTGGAGCACGTGCAGAAACAGCCGGTCCGGCTGATCGGCGTGGGGATTTATCAGCTGACCGGAGAATTGTATCAGCAGGTTCATATGGATGATCTGCTCCGGGATCCCTCCGCGGATCCGCAGGATCCCCTTCAGGCGGACCTGGAGCGGCTTCACCGGCGGTACGGACTGGATTTCGCCGGAAATCTGGACAGAATTTTTAACGGGGAGACGCTTTATAAAACCATAGAGTACATGCGAAAGCACAAATGACTTCCGGCTTCCCTTTTACGGAGTGACGGAAAGCGTGACGGCCGCGTCACCGCTGCCGAGAATGGATTTCAGCTCCTCCTGACCTATATCGATATGTCCCAGGATGCTCGTCCGGCTTTGCCGGTTACGGTAATTGAGATCGTCCGCGGTATACGGCTCGGCAGGCTGAATCTCAAACAGGTCCGCGGACAGGGCGTCCGCAGCGGTATACGCCGCCGCGCGGACGGTATCGTCCGTGGAGAAGTACGCCACCAGAACGCTGCTTCCGGTCGATTCAACCGCGGGCAGCCGGTCAACGTTTTCACTTTGTCCTTTCTCTTCTTTGGATGCTGAAAGCCGGCGTCTGATGCAGGATATGCACGCGTTTCTGATCTTACGCTTCATTGACGAGCTTTCCGGTCATGTAGTCCGGCGTCAGCTCCAGGAACGCCGCGCGCGGCATGGCGTTTGCCAGTTCCTTCTGCAGATACGCTTCATCGTCCGTGAATTTCCTGCACAGGCAGGTCGCGATCTTCAGCTTCAGTTCCTCCTCAGAATCATCCACGATCCGCGCCCGGCAGAAAACCACGACGCTGCGGATATTCAGCGCCCAGTCGCCTTCCTTCCGGAAGCCCTGATCATATACGCAGTAGCTGACCTTGTCATGGCTCCGTATGGCGTCCAGTTTATGTCCGGTCTTCGCACAGTGAAAGTACAGTTTTCCGTTTTCCTCGCAGTACCAGTGATCCATCGGAATGCCGTAGGGATAATCATCATCCCCCAGCACGGAGAGTACGCCCCGGGGCTGTTCCTTCAGAATCTGAATACACTCCTCCGCGCTGATCTGCTGCTTAAAACGCCGCATTTCCCTGAACATGATATTGATCCTCCTTCAGAATTCCATTCAATACAGTCTCTTTAGGAAGAAGTATTCGGAATAACCGTCTTCAGCATTCTCATACTGTCCGACACACCGGTAGTCCAGCGCTTCGTAGAATTCTTTCCCCTGCCAGTTGAAGGTATCCAGCCTGACCGTATTGACACCCATCGCCAGCGCCCTCTTTTCCATCTCACGGATCATCCGGGCGCCGACGCCCTTTCTTCTGTATGCTTCATCCACAAACACTGTGGAAACATAAAGGATTTTAAATGCGGTAATGCAGGCGTCCAGCCCTGCGATCAGCCTGCCGTCCTCTTCGACGCCAATCTGGATGCATCCGCCCATTTTGTAAGGTATATAGTTTTCGTCAAATGAACTCAGCCTTGATTCGATATCCTCAACCTGCTCTTCATTCAGATCGATGATTTCCATATGTCCGTATCTCCTTCCGGATTCCGATTTGCTAAATCGTTCAGCTCAAAGATAGCCATATATTTCCGGATAATCCGCAATACCCTCTCCGGGGCGCCGCCAACATAATACCATATACCGGATCATTCCAAAAGCAATCCGTTCACATCCATCCTGGACGGTCCCATTATTATGGTATAACATACTCTCGAAGACTATGGGAGAAAAGTTGATTCTCCGGCGTGAATCGCATAGAATAAAGGCAGCGAAAAAAAAACGGGACTGAGCAGGAGGTTTACATCCATGATCCGGGAAGTCAGGCGTGAAGAAATCCCCGCATGCGTACAGGTGATCCGGAAAAGTCATCAGACCGTTGCGGACACCTACGGCTTTACCGTGGAGAACGCGCCGCGGTACGTGGCGTTCGCCACCGACGAAAACCGTCTGCGCTGGCATATGGACGGCGAGCACCGCCTGATGTTTGCGGAGGAGCAGGACGGAATCATCCGGGGGTACTATTCCCTGCTGCTGAAAGAGAACAATGAATGCGAACTGGGCAACCTGTCCGTTCTGCCCGAATACAGGCATCTGGGAATCGGAACCGCGCTGCTGAAGCATTCCGTGAAGATCGCCCGGGAGCATCACTGCAGCGTGATGCGGTGGAGCATTGTGGAGGAAAACGCCGTGCTCCGGAAATGGTATGAGCAGAACGGCGCCGTGCATACAGGCACGGAGAAATTCGACTTCTTCCCCTTCACCTGCGGCTACATGATGATGGATCTGTCAGCCCCCTGATCCGCCCGCAGCCGGATCCGGCAAAACCACGGAAACAACAAATGAAGGAGCGCCCAGGAATATGAAAACCATCAAATCCGTATATAAAATCGGTCACGGTCCTTCCAGCTCCCATACCGTCGGCCCCTACCGGGCGGCCCTGCTGGTCCGGAAACGCTATCCGGAGGCGGACCGCTTCCGGGTGACGCTTTTCGGTTCCCTGGCCTTTACGGGAGAGGGACACGGAACCGGGAAGGCGATCCGGAGCGGTCTTCCCGGGGCTGAAATCCTGTTCAACCGGGAGGAAACGGATCTTCCGCATCCGAACACCATGCTCTTTGAAGCCATCCGGGACGGAAAAACCATCGGAAGCAACCGGGTGTTCAGTATCGGCGGCGGAAACATCCGCTTCGAAGGCGAAACCTCGGAGGAAGAGAAGGAAGTATATCCCCAGAAGAACTTCACCGAAATCCTGGAAACCTGCAAAGCGGAAAAAATCTCCCTCAGCCGGTTCATCACGGAAATGGAGGATGACGGGCTGCGGGACTATCTGGAAACGGTCTGGGAGGCCATGAAGGCAGCCGTTCTCCGCGGTCTGGCGGCGGAAGGAACGCTGCCCGGAGGGCTCGGCCTGGCCCGGAAAGCCGGAATCCTGTTCCGGAAACGCTGCTACAACGAGAGCGCGGATGTGGCCATGAACCGCGTCATCGCCGCCTACGCCTACGCGGTCAGCGAGGAGAACGCGGATGAGCATATTGTCGTTACGGCGCCCACCTGCGGAAGCTGCGGGGTTCTGCCCGCCGTCCTGTACTATATGGAAACAGACCGGGGCTTCCCGAAGGAGGAGATCCTGAGCGCGCTGGCGGTGGGCGGCCTGGTGGGAAACGTGATCCGCACCAATGCCAGCATCTCCGGCGCGGAATGTGGATGCCAGGCGGAAATCGGCAGCGCCTGTTCCATGACGGCGGCAGCGCTGGCGTCCCTCTACGGGCTGAACACGGATCAGATCGAATACGCCGCGGAGATTGCCATGGAGCACAACCTGGGCCTGACCTGCGACCCGGTGAAGGGCCTGGTCCAGATTCCCTGCATCGAGCGCAACGCCGTCGCGGCCATGCGGGCGATCAGCTCTGTGAACCTTTCCCGCTTCCTGTATGAAACCCGGAAGATTTCCTTTGACGAAGTCATCGCGACCATGTACCGCACCGGGAAGGATATGGACGAAAAATACCGGGAAACCAGCCACGGCGGACTGGCGCAGATCTATACCGGATATCAGAATCCTGTTTAAAAAAACTGCCGGCGCCGCCGGTTGATCTGTATATAGAATTGTCCGCGGTCCTGTGCCCGGACACGAATGAAAACAAGAAAAAAATGAAGGAGAGAAATAATGTGAATCCCGGATCCTTCCTCTGCATCGCAGAAGAATCCGGCAGAACGAGAGGATCCTGTGCATGTGGAAAAAGAAACGCAAGCTGCATGAGCTTTTGGCAGAAGAAGACATCCGTTACCGCGGACCGATTTCCTACCAGGGATTTCAGGCTTTGGGCTGGCTGTGCATTACGGTGGTTGCCGCTACGCTGCTCCTCCGGATCGGAGGAAGGATCGATCCGAAAATAGCGGAGAAAACCGCCGGATTGCTCAATGTGCTGAACTATGTCCGGTCACTGAGCCTCCCCTTCCTGCTGATTGCCAATTTTTCGAAGATCCTGAATAATTCTGAAGGATATAAAAAGCAGCTGATCCGGAACGGCAGCATCGCCGCGGCGATCTTTCTGGCTTCGTTTTTCCTGTTTGGCCGGTATGTGATCGGTTCAGTAGGGCTCTTTGTTTCGGACCCGGAAAATGTTGCCCCGATGATGGAAACGGCTTTGAACCGGTCTCAGGCCAGCGGGGTCCTGTCCTTCAACATGTTCATTGACCTGTTCCTGTGTACGCTGTTCATGTATTTCCTGAACGCAAAGCCCCCGAAGGCGTTCACCGGAAAAAAGGTGATTCTTTTCAGGCTGCTTACGCTCCTGCCGGTTGCGTACGAAGTAATCTCCATTCTCCTGAAGGGCTTTTCCGCAACCGGGAAAATCCAGCTGCCCCTCTGGAGCTATCCGCTGCTGACAGTAAAGCCGCCCGTAACGTTCCTGGTGTTTATGACGCTGGCGCTGTATATCAAAAAGCGGGAACGCCATTTCCGCCGGAACGGAAAAACGCATGAGGAGTATCTGGCTTTTCTGAAAACGAACCGGAACAGCCTGCAGTTTTCTGTTTTCCTTTCGGTCATACTGGTCGCCGCGGCTATTGTTGATTTTATTTTAGTGCTGGTCTTTACCATCGTTTATGCTCCGGATCTGAATTCCATGGCCTCCGCTTCAGCAGAAACGATCAGGCAATATGTTGATATCAGCATATCCCTGGGCTTCGGCGGATCTGTTCCCCTGATCTTTGTGGCGCCGCTTGTTCTGCTGTATTCCTACACGCGAATTCCGAAGAATAAGCTTATCAGCCTGGCAATCCCGGTTATCGCGGTCGTGCTGATGCTTCTGATCCTGCTGGAAGGCGTGCATCAGGGACTAGGGCTTTACTCCGGTTCCATGAATAAAGTATCGCTGCAGGAACTGCTCGAAACGGTCAATATGAACGCAGTGAAATAAACGGGTTCAGGACTGCCCCCGGGATTTTTCAGCCGGCGCCGGACCGTTTTCTTTCCTTCCCGAACAGCAGCAAAGCCAAAACAATTCCCGTGACGTCTCCGCCAAGATGACCCTGCCAGCTGATTCCGCTGGAAAAAGTATAAACCGCGTTGCCGGCAACCGCCAGGATCGCATAGAGCATATAAAGAATGAAACCTTAACAAACCAGATCAGAAACCATCGGCTGATGATTTTCAATCCGGGAAAGGCGCAGCTCTTTCCCGGATTTTTTGGTTCAATAAAACCCCTGCCGGAGCAGGGGCTGCAGTACAAAGCACATGAAAATGGGACATTTTGCAAAGCGAACCGTTTTCTCTTGTTTATCAGCGTTCTATGCTGTATAATCCGCATATCCAAACGCAAAACCAATTTAATATTCTGACCGGAGAAAGGAGAATGCGTCCATGAATATTCCCGAGAATATCCTCAGCCCCTGACAGACGAACAGAAGCAAAAGATCGGAAACGCTAAAACCCAGGAGGAATTGCTGGCCATTGCCAAAGAAACCGGCTATGAACTCTCCGAGGAGCAGCTGAACGCCCTGGCCGGCGGATGGTGTCCCTTCAATTGTAAGGAAGATGACTGCTTCTATGCTTCGGATCCGTAATGATCCCGGGAAAAAACAGTCTTCCCATCAAGGGTCTGGTATTCCGAAAGGATATTTATGAAAAAAGTGAGGATCGGATATGAAGAAAATAACAGCAATGGTTCTTGCCGTTATGTTGATCTTTTCACTGGCGACATGTGCTTCCGGGGAGGAACCACAAAAGCAAAGCAGCGCGGCGGAGCCGTCTGTTTCGTACAGCTATAATGAATACCCTCTGGAAAGAAACGGCATCGATCTGCATCTGGACCGCATGTCGGTCACGGGATCGAATCCGGACAGAAATATCCTCCTGATCCACGGCGTTACATATTCCTCCCACGAGTTCGATATCGATTATGAGGATTACAGCCTGGTACGGTTTCTCGCACGGGAAGGCTATGCTGTATGGCGGCTGGATATCGCGGGATTCGGTCAGTCAGAGGAAGTGGAAGACGGCTTCCTTCCGGATTCGGATTATGCAGCGGAGGATATCCATGCCGCCGTGGAGAAGATCTGTGAAATATCCGGGCAGGACAAGATCGATCTGCTGGGCTGGAGCTGGGGAACAGTGACGGCCGGCCGGTTTGTCTCAAACCATCCCGGGCATATAAACAGGCTTGTCCTTTTTGCGCCCATCCTGAGCGGCCTCGGCAAGGCCGACGTAACAGAGCCGTTCCATCACAATACATGGGAGCATGCAGCGGATGATTTCCAGAAAAATGAAGACGGGACGTTCAATTACCTGATTGCGGATCCTGTTGTCATTGAAATGCTTTGTTCAGGCTCCTGGCATTATGACAAAGAATCCAGTCCCAACGGCGGCAGACGGGATATTTGTGTGGACAAAACACAGTCTCTGATTAATCTGAAAAAAATCACGGTCCCCACGCTTGTGATCTGCGGGGATCAGGATCCCTATCTGGACTTCAGCCGCGTGAACGCGGTCCTTGACGACCTTCCGGCCGGTTCCGAACTGGAAGTGATCGAAGGAGCGTCCCATGTGGCCTTCATTGAAAAGCCGTATTATCGCGATTTCCAGGACAGGCTGATCCGATTTCTTGGCAGCACACAGGCAGCGGGCGAAGAAAATAACGTGATATATGCCATCCGGAAAAACGGTGTACTGCGGGTAGGAACTGCAGGAGATTATCTGCCGATGTCCTATCTGGATCCGGAGACGAACACCTAT
>CAMJTZ010000075.1 GCA_946408865.1 uncultured Clostridia bacterium | reverse complement strand
TATCCGCGTTGAATCCCTGCCACAGGCCGTAGACTTCGAAGATGTCCTTTTTCCAGCGGTATCCGCTCCGCATGTTCCATCTTCTGGCATCCACAGAAATCGGAATATTGAACAGGATGTCGTAGTTTCCGTTCAGGGGAATGGTCAGCATCTCCAGATGGCACAGATTCCCGTCAATCGATGCCCAGTATCCATTTGTATGCCAGTGGTAAATCCCGCTTTCTGTCTCGTAAAGGGCGGGCACCACGCCGAGGCTGATCATCTGGTCGGTTGCCTCATCCGTTTTGTACAGATTGCAGGTAACCGCTCCCAGGTAATTGTTTGCATCTTCCACCGAAAATGCCGGTATCCCGTCTTCCCATACCGTCTTGTGAATCGTAATGGTACTTCCCGGCAGGTCTGCCATCTCCGGCAGTCTTTCCACCTGCTGATAAACTTCGTCCGGCGCGGTCCATGGGCTGATGGCATCCAGCAGCGCAAGATAGTTGGGGCTCGGACAGTTCCTTGCGTATATATCCAGCTCAGGAAGCGTAAAATTCGTTGCATAGCAGAAGGAGATTCCCCTGGCTGCCGGTTTTCCAGCTCCCCGCAGGCAGTAATCCACCGTTTCCGCCAGGGCATCCTGCATTTCCCATTGCAGGGACTCGTCCGCCACGCTCCGGAGAGACTGCTCATACAGAATTCCTGCCAGGTCCATCATGTTCTCTGATCCGTTTCCGTACTGTTCCGTATGGAAGACGCTGCGGACAAAGTTTGAAAGAAGAAGCGGATACTTCACGTAAAATTCATTCATTCCGGCAAAAAACTTGTCGAAATTCTTAGCCAGCCGTTCTGTTTTTGAAAGATTGATTACCGACCAGGTCATCATCTCCCTGGACTGCTCGTCCTCTTCATTGGCGAATTTAATCTGTGTCATGTCGCATATCCATCGGCCCAGCGTCCGCCCGTCGGCATCCGTAACATAGAGCAGTTCCTGCAGCCAGTCCCCGATGGCAGTTCCCTTTGCGGGCACCGTCTCCTGGGATGCGATCATCCAGGAGGCGTATTCCTGAACCGCGCATGCGGTTTCAATATTGGCCATCATGCAGGCATCAAAAACAATCGCCTCAAAATGAACGCCTCCGGCCGCCAGAGCCTCCTTCAGTTCATCCAGGGCCATAAAATCCCCGGAAAAAAGTTCATCGATAAACAGGCCCGTTTTGCTTCCGCCACCATGATCCCAGAGAATCAGCGCGTATTTCTTTGCCGGGCAGGTCTCCTTTCCCCAGGAAATAAACTCTGCCAGGGTCCCGGCTTCAGCCATGCTGGCCAGCGGTTTATCCTGAAGCATCCGGAATTCACCGTTTTCGGTGCCTTTTCCCGGAATATACTCCCAGTCCTGCAGGCAGTCGTTCCGGATCTCTATTCCCAGCTGCTCCGCGTGCCACTCGGAGGCTCCGCCTGTTTCCAGCAGAATGTGGACTTTCCCCGGCAGTTTAACCTGCAGATCGGAAAGATCTCTCACGTCGGGAAGAATACTCCCGATCCTGTTTTCCGGTTCGTGCACCCCTGCGATCTCCTGCAGATTCCCGGTAGCGAAACTGTACTGGGATTCCAGATCGGAACCGCACACATAAATCAGTACGGTCCATTCCGCCTCCTCATTTCCGGACGCTGCGACCGTTTCCTCCGCCGCCGCTCCACAGAGGCCCGCAAAAAACACTCCCAGAGCCGCCGCCATGGTGCCCAGAACCAGCAGGAATTTCCGGTTTCTCTTCTCAGGATTTGCTTTCATGATGCCGTGCATCTCCTCTCCCCGGGTCGCAGCTCCGCGGTTTCCGCCGGAGCACCGGGATAGCTGTCAGAAAAAATCTTTACAATAATATTTTTCTCTCTGTCGTCCCTTTTCCTTCTGTTTATCTTCTGCTGCTTTTTGGGGATTCGGAAGCAGGCAAAACACAAAGGAGGTTGCGTCTTTTCAGCCGTCCGCCTCTTTTTCCATTCTCCACTGGATCAGCTGCACCAGGATGGGCTGCAGCTTTTTTGCCCGCTCCGATAATTCATATTCCACCCGCACCGGCACCTCCAGATATTCTTTCCGCAGCACCAGCCGATCCCGTTCCAGCTCCTTCAGCGTCTGGGACAGCATGGTATTGGAAATACCCTGGACGTTGTGCAGCAGCTCGTTGTACCGGCTGGCACCGTTGGCGGCCAGCGAACAGAGAACGGGCAGTTTCCATTTGCCCCCGATGCTTTCCAGCGCTGATTGCAGCGCGCATTGCGCCGTACATGGACAATTCTGATGCTGTGACATGTTTCTTCACTCCGCTCCGTTTTTTCTTCCCTGCACCGGATTATTTCACTCATTGACAGATGAATTTTCATCCGATACAATCTTAGCAGATAAGAAATCCGTTGTAAAGCCTGATTTCTTATTTACTGGAATTGAAGGAGGATACATCCATGAGTAAAACGCTGATCGCATACTTTTCCGTCAGCGGCGTAACCGCCAGGGTGGCGCAGGAAATCGCCGCGGTTGAAAACGCCGATTGTTTTGAAATCAAGCCCGAAGTGCCCTATACCAGGGAAGATCTGGACTGGACCGACAAGCAGAGCCGCAGCACCCTGGAGATGAGCGATCTGAACTGCCGCCCCGCCATCTGCGGCTGTGTGGAAAACATGGCGGATTACGACGCAGTATTTGTGGGCTTCCCCATCTGGTGGGGTCGGGAACCCAGCGCAGTGGATACTTTCCTGACCGCCTATGATTTCAGCGGCAAAAAAATCATCCCCTTCTGCACCTCCGGCGGCAGCGACATCGGCAAAACCGCTGAGCGCATCCGGAGCCTGGTGGGCGATAAGGCCTGCGTGGACGCCGGCAGGCGCCTGGGCAGCGAAATTTCCGAAAGTGATCTTAAAAGATGGACAGAGGGCTTGCAGCTGTGAAAGGTATGGAATTGATCCGTCACCGCAGAAGCGTGCGCACCTTTGACGGCCAGCCTCTGCGTCCGGAAGACACGGAAAAACTCCTGCGCTTTGCGGAGAAGATTGAAACGCCTTATAACATCCCCGTCACCTGGAAACTGCTGAACGCAAAAGCGGATGGCTTATCCTCTCCCGTGATCGTGGGAACGGACACTTACATTGCCGGAAAGATCCGGCGCCAGCCGCACGCCGAGGAGGCCTTCGGCTACGCCTTTGAAAAGCTGGTGCTGTACGCCGAATCCCTGGGAATCGGCACCACCTGGATCGCCGGGACCATGGATCGCCCCGCCTTTGAAAAAGCCATGGCGCTGGAGCAGGACGAAGTGATGCCCTGCGTCAGCCCTCTGGGCTACCCCGCAAAAAAGATGTCTTTGCGGGAGACAATGATGCGGAAAGGGATCAAGGCGGATGTCCGTTTGGATTTTTCCGAATTATTCTTCGACAGAAGCTTTGAAAAGCCGCTGTCCGAAAATACCCCCGTGCAGGAAGCTCTGGAAATGGTGCGCTGGGCTCCCTCCGCGGTCAACCGGCAGCCCTGGCGGGTGGTGATGGATGGCAGGCAGGCCCATTTCTATGAAAAGAAAAGCAAGGGCTATGTGGACGCCACCGGCTGGGACCTGCAGAAAGTGGATATCGGTATCGCCCTGTATCACTTTGCTTATGGTCTGGATGAAAATGTGCAGCTGAGCATCGCCGACCCCGGCCTGACTGTGCCTGACGGCGTGGAGTATGTGGCGACACTGATCGTCAGGTAAACGCAATGAATACAGAGAACGGAAACATCAGATCCTCCGGGGAAGATTATCTGGAAGCGATCCTCATGATCCAGAACCGCCACGGCTGCGCGCGCTCTGTCGAGCTGGCCCAGCACCTGAACGTGACGAGGCCCAGCGTCAGCGTGGCGGTGCATATCCTGGAGAAAAAAGGATATCTTGTCATTGACGACAACAAGTTTTTACGTTTAACAGACGAGGGACGGAAGATCGCTGAAAGAATCTATGAACGGCATTGCTTTCTGAAAGACGCTTTGATTGCCATCGGCGTAGAGGAGACGCAGGCGGAGGACGAAGCCTGCAGAATGGAACACGCCATCAGCGACCGGACTTTCTCCCTGATGAAAAAATACTGTCAGCAGAATTTCTGAACATTTTAAAAAAGAGGAAAAAAACAATGAACACGATTACCAAGGAAATGACCATCAAAGAAGTACTGGATATTGACCGCACCACCGCGCCAATCATGATGGAGTACGGTATGCACTGCATGGGCTGCCCTTTCAGCCAGATGGAAAGCCTGGAAATGGGCTGCGCGGCCCACGGCAGCGACGTAAACGAGCTGGTGGAGAAACTGAACAGGTATCTGGCAGAGAAGGCATAAGACTTCTGAAGTGATTCGTAAATATCTGCGCAAAAACTTCACACAGCATCCTGAAATAATACCTGAAAAAAGCAGCAGGATGCCGCAGATCATTGACAACAGGCCGGGAAGCCGTCATTATTAGGGTCAGGATTATTGAATATGCCTTACGGAGGCGATCCCAATGGCTGAAGGCCGCAATCCCTTGACCGGGATGGATTATCCGGATCCGGATGTCATCCGTGTCGGAGATACCTATTACATGATCAGCACGACCATGCACTTCTTTCCGGGCGCCGGGATCCTCCGGTCCCACGACCTGATCCGCTGGGAGATCTGTTCCTATATCTACGATACCCTGGAGCATACGCCCGGCGAGATTCTGGAAGGAGAGCAGACGATTTACGGTCATGGGATGTGGGCTGCTTCCCTGCGTTATCACGCCGGCCGTTTCTATGCGGCCTTCATCGCGCATGAATGGCCCAAAACCTTTCTTTTTACAGCGGAAAACATCGAAGGGCCCTGGACAAAACAATATATTGACGGCGTTTACCATGACTGCTCTCTGCTGTTCGACGATGACGGCCGTGTCTATATTGTCTGCGGCAGCCGGGATATCCGCCTCACAGAGCTGAAGGAAGACCTGAGCGGGCCGAAGGAAGGCGGACTGAACCGGATCATTGTCCGGGATGCCCCGGGTGATTTTCTGGGATATGAGGGATCCCACCTGTATAAGATCAACGGAAAATATGTCCTTTTTCTGATCCACTCCCGCCAGCGGGAATGGTACCGGACCCAGGCCTGCTTCGTCGCGGATGACCTGGAAGGCGTCTGGGCCGGCGGAGATGTCTACTGCGGAGACCTGGACAACCTGCACAGCGGTCCTGCCCAGGGCGGTATCGTGGATACGCCGGACGGCAGGTGGTTTTCTGTTGTCTTCCAGGACCGCGGTGCCGTCGGGCGGGTTCCTGTCCTGATTCCCGTTACCTGGAACCGGTTCGGTTATCCGGTCTTCGGGGAAGCGGAGCGCAGCATTTCAAACTCCTGCACCCATTCCGGCTGGACTGCACGGCCGCTGTATGCCGATGATGATTTCACTTCCCCGGTGCTGAAAAACGTCTGGCAGTTCAATCATGAGCCGAGGGAAGGCTGCTGGGAAACCGGGAACGGCACCTATGTGATCCGCACGGACAAGATCAGCCGGACCGTGGAATTTGCCCGGAACACGCTCACGCAGCGCACCGTGCTCCCCGGCTGTACGGCAGAGGTAACTGTTAACACGGAAGGTCTCCGGGCCGGTGATGTGACCGGTCTTTGCCTGCTCATCGGCAGTTACGGACTGATCGGCGTTGAGCGGAATGAAGAAGGATATTCCCTGGTGATGAAGGCGCGGAAATCCCGTGAACAGGAAGAGCGGGAATATGCCCGGATTCCCTGGAAGACGCGGGAAGTCCGCCTGCGGGCGGCCGTCCGATTCGCCGGGCCTGAAGGCAGGGTTTGTTTTGAATACCTGGACAACTCCGGGTGGAAACCTCTGGGGCCTGAACACACGATGGCTTTCGCCCTGGATCACTTTACCGGCTGCCGTTTCGGCCTTTTCCTTTACTCCACCAGAGAATCCGGCGGCCAGGCCGCCTTCAGCCGGTTTACCTACCGCCCTGCTGATCAGTGACACGCTCACCCGCGGGATCATTTTCTCTGCTTTTGAAATCTGCATCCGCACCGTCAGGAGGAATCTGCACATGAAACGATCTGTAATGCCTATGCTTTTTCTGTTTCTTTGTATGTTTCTTTATATGTTTCTTTATATGGCGCTCATCCCGGACGCCATGGCAGAAGAGGATCCTGCTGACGCAATGATCTCCGCCGTCATTCAGGGCGTTTATCCGGATTACGCAGTGTATGACCGGGCGCCGGTCGGAAAAGAAGGTTCAGAGTACATCGTGCTTGCCGGAACCTCCGCGGAAAAACCGGCTGTCCTGATTGTCAATACCGATCCGCTTTCTCCCGAAGTGGAATTCTGCAACACCTTCATTCTGGATCAGGCACCCTCCGGCATCTTGGCGCGACCTGTTCCTGTGCCGGATCTCTTTCGCGGTGATTCCCGTTCCCCCGACCCGGTACAGCAGGCGTCCCGGGAAAACAACCGTATCCTGCTGAAGGATCGCCTGGCGGACGGCAATCCTTCCTTATGGCTTACGAACACCGAAAGTCCGGCTTTTATGTATCTTGTATTTCATAGAAATGACAGCGGCACATGGTTTGTGGCGGAGGCGCAGTTCGGCGACTTCTGGAACGATTTTTACTGGTTCCGGTATGATGAGAAAGACCGGCAGCTCCATATGGGCGTTCTGGGCAATGAACTGTCTCAGGTACCGGGCGACAGGATTGTCCTCTCCGCGGAAGCCTTCGATCCGCTTGGCGCGATCCGGGTCTGCCGGACCCGTCTGGATCCCTGGGTCAATATTCCCGACGAAGGAAACCTGGAAGAATTCGGACTCAGCCTGGATGAAGCAGCGGAGGAATTGCGCGGCACAGGTTATCCCGTGAGTCTCTCCCTGCCGTATTCGATCGACCGGGACCATCCCGCTTTCCGCATGGCCGATGTCACTGGGGACGGCTGTACGGATCTGTGCACCTGCAGTATGGTCGGCAGCGGGATGGTGCGTATTATACTGATCGTTTATGATCCCCTTCAGCGTGAGAAATATGTCCTGGACGGTTATAATTATTTTTACCGAATCAGTGATGTGACCGATGGACGCCTGGTTGTCACAAAAGAGGGCCCTTACGGTTACGGTGATCCGCTGACAGAAACCACCGGAACGGTAAAGCTGGATAACGGAATTCTGGTGTTCTGCGCTGATTCTGAAACAGCTGAATAGCCGCCCGCATATCCCGGCGCTTCGATACCGTTTCCTGCCGTATCCGGCATCATGAAGAAGCAGAAGGCGCAAAGCGCAAGAAAAAACATTTCCACACCGGTATATTTTTCTATCTTCTGCTTTACAATCCTTTGCGTGATCCGCCGGATGCCTGATCATTCTTTCAGAACAGGTATCTTCCCTTTTCCACAATCCTGGACTGACCGCCGAGAATAATCTCTGCCTGAACCGGCGTATCAATCTCATACCGGATTCCCTGGTCCGTATACTTCCAGCGTTGCGGACCGTATGGGTTTCCCGCAGGAAAAGCACTTTCTGAAAACAGGTACTGTGGTGGACGCCGCGTTTTTCATCGTAATCCAGGATGCGCTCTGAATCAGCATGGGGAAAATCCTCCTGTTGAATTGTCCGGCATTCATAATCCTCTGACCATGATTGTAAAGGTTACAGTTGGCTCTAAGTCAATACTTTTTCAGCCGGAAAACACTTGACGAAGTATACCGGATATGGTTTATCATAAGTTCAACGCTGAGCAGCGCGTTTTACAACAGAAAGAAGGCATCCGCATGCGGGTACTGAACTTTGGTTCTCTGAATCTGGACTATGTATACAGCGTCGATCATTTCGTACAGCCCGGGGAAACGCTTTCCGCCCTGTCCCGCACGGTAAAGGCAGGCGGCAAAGGGCTCAATCAGTCCGTCGCGCTGGCCCGGGCCGGGGTTCTGCCCTTCCATGCCGGCTGTATGGGTACCGGCGGAAGCATGCTGAAGAACCTTCTGGAGGAAAACGGCGTGAACACGGAGTTCCTTCTTCCCGTTCCGGAGGCGCAGGGACATACCGTGATCCAGGTCTGTCCGGATGGAGAAAACAGCATTCTCCTCTTCGGCGGGTCGAACCGGTGCATTCCGGAAGAACATATCCGCCGGGTCATCGGCGCCTGCAGCCGGGGAGACTGGCTGATCCTGCAGAATGAGATCAATCATCTGCCGCTCATTGTCCGGCTTGCCGCTGAAAAGGAAATGCATATCGTGCTGAATCCTTCCCCGTATAACACAGCGTTGCAGCAGGTGGATTTTTCTGTACTGGACTGGCTGCTGGTCAATGAAATCGAGGCTGAACAGATTACCGGTGAAAAAGAGCCGGAACTGGTCTGGAAGAAGCTTCACAGTCAGTACAGCCGGCTGTCATTGCTGATGACACTGGGAAAGCAGGGCAGCGTTGCGTATCAGGCAGACGGCACAGCAATAAAAACTCACCGGGAGAAAGCTGTCGTCGTGCAGGCGGTGGACACCACCGCGGCCGGTGACACCTATACGGGATATTTTCTCGCCGGTCTGATGGAAGGTATGCCCCTCCCCGCCTGTATGCGCCTGGCCGGCAGGGCGGCGGCTGTTTCCGTCACCCGGCCCGGTGCGGCGGAATCAATCCCCTGGAGAAACGAACTGGAAGGAGAAATGACCTGACACGGATCCGGCAGTTTTTCACGCTTCGCCGTGATCATGCGTTTTCATGTATCCTGAGTTCTTTTA
>CAMJTZ010000074.1 GCA_946408865.1 uncultured Clostridia bacterium | reverse complement strand
CAAGCAGTACCGCGCCGCGAAAGAACAGGTTGCCCGCAGCCTGCGCTATGCATTCGTTGGAAGAAAGCTCCGCAAGCGCGAATTCCGCCGCCTGTGGATCACCCGTATCAATGCGGCTGCCCGCCTGAACGGGATCAGCTATTCCCGGTTTATCGCGGGACTGAAGAAGCAGAACATCGAAGTCAACCGTAAGATGCTGGCCGACCTGGCTGTCAATGACGCCGCCGGTTTTGCGAAGCTGGTTGAAATCGCGAAGCAGTAACGCTGCAGACCGTGTGAACCGTCACACGGTCTTTTCTTTTGCAAAGCCCGGAAGCAATTCCGGGCTTTTTTCTGTCCGCCCGCTTTTTAAGTACGATTTAGGTTCAGCAGGCAGGATGTACTCGTTCAAATAACGGCGACAAACCGGAGAAAGCGGGGACTGCGGCAAAATGAGTGAAAAGCAGCCGGTGACGAACAACCAGGAGAAGAAAAAAAAGAAACGCAAACACAGGGTGCGCAGATGGGTCATTCTGATTCTCGTGCTGGTACTGGTGGGCGGCGGCGTATTCCTGGTTGTGCGCAAACTGCAGCGGGACTATACCGTGACCTATGATGCCTATACAACGACCACAGGCAATATATCCAACAGCCTGAGCTACAGCGGCAGCATGCAGCTGATCAACAACAAGACTTACGCGGCGGAATCGGCAGCCAAGGTGCGTGAAGTTTACGTCAAAGCTGGCGACAAAGTGAAGGAAGGCGACAAGCTGATGCGCCTTTCGGACGGAACAACGCTGAAGGCTGAATTTGACGGGACAGTCAACAAGGTCGAAGCGGAAGCCGGGGACGAAGTGGAGAAGGATGCCATGCTGGTACAGGTGGCGGATTTCAGCAAAATGTTGATTTCCTTCCGTGTGGGCGAGAGCGACATTTCTCAGGTAACGGTGGGACAGGATATCAAAGTGACAGTCGCTTCCGCAGGCGCAGCCTTCAATTCCACTGTGAAGAGCATCGACTATGCTTCCTACAGCGGCAACAACGTGGCGTACTACACCGCAACAGCGGAGGTTGACACATCCTCCACGAAGGATATTTATCCGGGTATGCAGGCGACAGTCAGCATCACAAAAGAAGCGGTCGACAATGTTGTGATCCTGAAAATGGACGCGATTTCCACGGCCCGGGACAATTCCGCCTATGTATATATCCTGGGCGAGGACGGCAAGATGACGACGCAGCCGATTACGGTGGGCGTTTCCAACGGCAACTACGCAGAGGTGAAGGAAGGCCTGGAGGCCGGTCAGACCGTCTACGTGGCCGTCGAGGTGGAAGAGGAGAGCGGAGGCCTACTGTCCGGACTGTTCGGCACACAGCAGGTGAATATGCCCTCCGGCGGAATGCGCAATTTCGGTAACGGCGGAAGCAGCAACCGTCCTTCTGGCGGCAGCGGCGGAAGCGGCAACCGTCCCTCAGGTGGCAACGGCAGCTGGGGAGGAAACTGAGATGGACGGCACATTCTTTGAGATGCGGGAGATTGACAAGGATTACATCATGGGTGGCGAGCCGATGCATGTTCTGAAGAAGATCAACCTCTCCATCCAGGAAGGGGAGTACCTTTCCGTACTGGGGCCTTCCGGCAGCGGAAAATCCACCCTGATGAACATTATCGGATGTCTGGACACCCCTACAGCCGGACAGTACACGCTGCAGGGCCGCGAAGTGGAGGACATGGACGAGGAAGACCTGGCCATGCTCCGGAACCGTGAGATCGGTTTTATCTTCCAGAATTCCCAGCTGCTGAACCGGCTGACGGCACTGAAAAACGTGGAACTGCCGCTGATCTATGCGGGCGTGCTTCCGAAAGAACGGCGGCGCCGGGCAGCAGCCATGCTGGAGCGGGTCGGCCTGTCGGACCGGATGGACCACCTGCCTACACAGCTCTCCGGCGGACAGCAGCAGCGTGTCGCCATTGCGCGGGCGCTGGTGGGGAATCCCTCCCTGCTGCTGGCGGACGAGCCGACCGGTGCGCTGGACCAGAAGACCGGCGCGCAGATTATGGAACTGTTCAAAGAACTGAATGAGGAACACCGTACCATTATCATGATTACCCATGACATGAACATCGCGGCCCACGCCAAGCGGATCATTCGGATTATTGACGGAGAGATCACAGAAGGAGGTTCTGCAAAGGATGCGTAACAAAATCCGGGGAACCTTCGTTATGGTCCGGGAATGTATCGTAATGTCTCTGGACAATATCCGGGGCAATAAAGTCCGGTCTTTCCTGACCCTGCTGGGCATCATGATCGGCGTTACAGCGGTGATTGCGCTGATCTCCACGGTTTCCGGCGTTTCCGGCTCCCTGCAGGATTCGTTCTCAGGGATGGGTGCCGGCCGTCTGTCGGTTTCCGTGACGGGCAGCGACGAAAAAACAGGAATGCTGCCGGAGGATTTTTCTGAGATTTCAGCGCTGGACAGCGTGGACGGCATCGTGCCCAGCATCAGCCTGAACGGACGGGTCTCCTACGGAAAGACCGTGGAAACCAATGTCAGCGTATCCGGCCGAAATGCCTACTACTTCCAGAGCAATCCGGACCTGATTCTGCAGGGACGCGCCCTGAACTTTATCGATGACGACAACAGCACCTACGCCTGCGTCATCAGCCAGGAGATGATCGATACCTTCTTTTTCGGCGTCAATCCATTGGGCGAAACGATCTATATTTCCGGGATTCCCTTTACGGTGGTCGGCCGGTACGAAGAGGATTCAGGCGGCGGCGTGGCATCCCTGTTCAGCGGGAATCCGGACATCCTGATTCCGTATACGACCGCCATGAAGATCAACAATTCCCGGGATATCACGAGCTTTACCATCTACCTGAAGGAAGGCACGGATTCCGAGGCTGCCGCAGCTGAAATCGAGGAACTGATGGATGCACTCTTCGATTATGAGGACGACTGCTTTACCGTCACCACCATGAGCAGCATTGAAGATACGATGGAAACCATGATGGAGATGATGAGTACGCTGCTGGCCGGTATCGCTTCCATCGCACTGATCGTCGGCGGCATCGGCATTATGAACATGATGCTGACAACCGTGACGGAGCGCACGGTGGAGATCGGCCTGAAGAAAGCCCTGGGAGCGATCCCGTGGCAGATCCAGACACAGTTCCTGATTGAATCCTTCCTGCTGTCCATGATCGGCGGACTGCTGGGTGTGTTGGCAGGTGTCGGACTGAGCTTTATATTATGTAACGTGCTGAAAACGACCTTTGTATTCCATACAGGAGCAATCATCCTGGGAGTCGGCTTCTCCGCTGCAGTCGGCATCATCTTCGGATGGGCCCCGGCACGGAAGGCCAGTAAACTGAACCCGATAGACGCCCTGAGGGCGGCATAACAGAAAGGAAAGAGGGAAAAACCATGAAGAAAAGAATGCTGATTTGCCTGGCAGTCGTACTGTGCGCAATGCTGTCCCTTACGGGCGCCTTTGCAGAATCCCTGACCCTGAGCGGCACTGTCGCTCCGGCAGCAACCGTTCCGGTTTACGCCCCGATCGGCGGCACGGTGGAATCCGTGGCCGTACAGGCCGGCCAGAAGGTTCAGGCGGGCGACACCCTGTACACCCTGAAGACCACAAAGGTGTATGCGGATAAGGACGGCACCGTTACCGGCATCTTCGGAAAGCCCGGGGATGACGCGGAAAGCGTTGCCACCGAATACGGTGCTGTACTGTACATCGAAGAGACGCAGATGTATTCCGTCAGCGCCTCCACGAACAATGCCTACAACTCCGCGGAAACGAAGTTTGTCCATCCCGGCGAAAACGTCTGGATGGTGGTCCGGAACAATGCCTCAAGGAAAGGAACGGGGACGATTACCTCCGTCAGCGACAACAGCTACACGATCCAGGTGACGGAATGCAATTTCATCACCGGGGATTCCGTGGACGTATACCGGGATGAAGCGCTGACTTCCACCCTGAAGATCGGCCGTGGTTCCGTAGGCCGTATCTCTCCTGTTGCCGTGACCGCTACCGGCGCAATCGTGCGGATTGCAGTGGAAAACGGCCAGCAGGTGAAAAAGGGCGACCTGCTGCTGGAAACACTGGATGGAAAATATGACGGATATGTGATGACCGGGACCACGGTCAGCGCTGCTCAGGCCGGTGTGATCGGCAGCATCAGCGCCCAGGCCGGTACCGCGGTGACCAAAGGCGACGCTACGGTCAGCATCTATCTGGTGGATCAGATGTTTGTGGAGGCAACTGTGACCGAAGACGATATCAACCGGATTCATGAAGGAGATGCGGTAACGGTCGAAATGCAGAACGACGAGAGCAAAGTGTTTGAGGGAACAGTCGTCATGATTTCTTCCGTCGCGGTCGAAGATGCTGAAGAAGTCAGCTATAAACTGGTGGCCTCCTTCGTGCCGGATGAATCGATCCGCTTTGGCATGAGTGCGGTGGTTACAATCGGCAAGGACGACGAACCGGAAGAGAAAGCGGAAGAACCCGCGGAGGAAGAAATGGCCACGGAAACAGCGGAAACAGCAGAAGAAACGGAAAAGACCGAAAAACGGAAACGTCCGGAGGGCACGCCGGAAAGGCCGACTGACGGCAGCATGCCGGAGCTTCCGGACGGCATGGAATGGCCGACGGACGGCAGTATGCCGCAGCCGCCGCAGGGAACCACGGATAATAGCGGCAATTAACAGGACAACTGTTCCAAAGGATCTATTTCTCCGAATCCGGAGGAATAGATCTTTTTATATCTCTTTTTTTTCTGTTCAGGAAAGGAAGTTGTGTGATAGAATAATACCATTCTGTATGGAATGGAGCCGGGATGAATGTTTGTACCGATTTTGTTGTTTGTTCTGGGACTTGCGTTGCTGATCAAGGGCGGCGACTGGTTTGTGGACGGTTCCGTGGAACTGGCTCACCGGCTGCATATACCGGAGCTGATTATCGGCGCGACAGTGGTTTCCATCGGAACGACGCTTCCGGAGGTGCTGGTTTCCGCTACCGGCGCGATTGAAGGACACGGCGGTATTGCCTACGGGAACGCTATCGGCAGCGTGATCTGCAATACAGCGCTGATTTCCGCCCTGACTTTCGCGATCCGTCCCTGTAAAGTGGATGGGGGAACGTTCAGGGTGCCGGTTATTTTTTTCTTTGCTGCAGCAGCAATCTACGCAGCAACCGCTTACACAACCGGCTACTTCTCCCGCTGGATCGGTATTCTTCTGCTGGCAGTTTTTGCTGCCTACATGTTCTTTACGATCTGGAACGGAAAGAAAAAAGGCCTGATCGGCGGAAATGCCGGAGAGGCCGCTGAGGGAGCGGACGACGCGGAAAGCGACAAGGATGTTCCGCTCTGGCTGTCCATTGTGAAGCTGGTGCTCGGCGCGGCGTGCATCGCGGTCGGCGCGAAGCTGCTGGTGGACAACGGAACAAAGATTGCTGAAATGCTCGGTGTACCGGAGTCTGTGATTGCGCTGACGTTTGTTGCGCTCGGAACGAGCCTGCCGGAACTGGTTACAGCCATTACAGCACTGATCAAGGGTCACAGCGCGCTCAGCCTGGGCAATATCGTCGGTGCGAACCTGTTCAATCTGGTGCTGGTCAGCGGTCTGGCTACGGCGATCCGGCCCTTCTCCATTTATGAACTTGGCAGCAAGACGATTGGCAGTACGCCGGTATCCCTGTTTGTGGATCTGCCTGTGATGATCTTTGTTATGGCGTTCATGACGCTTCCCGCACTGAAAAGGGGAAAACTGACAAGGGTTCAGGGTATTATCCTGCTGTGCGTATACGCGGCATTCTGTACGTTCCAGTTTATCTTCTGATCAGCAGACCGGTTCGGTCCCGGAAGTCCCGTTGACAGCGGGATCGGTGGAATCGATTCCTGTGAAGCACTCCGGAAACAATCCGGCGGTGCTTCTTTTTTCACCTGCGGTCTCCAGATGCGCGATATCGCCCAGACGGGTAATCCGGAAGGAAACCTCTCCGCGGGTGCGCTCTTCGGTGACAACTTCCGTGAGTGATGACGGAAGCGTCAGCGTATGATGCCAGAGAACCAGGGGAGAGCAGTCTGTCAGGTACGCCAGGAAGGCCATCGAGATTCCGAAATGGCAGAAGAGACAGATGGTATCCCTTGAATTTTCCGCGCAGCGCCAGACCGGCCCGTCCTTCCGGAAACCGTAGCGCGCCAGCAGCGCATCTGCACCGTCCATGGTTTCCTGCCAGATGGCTTTGACATCAGAACCGGCAAAAAAAGGCGCGTCCGCCCAGGAACGGACATCGGAGGATCCGGGAAGATCCGGCCAGAAACGGGGCGGAAGATCCCAGGGAATATGATACCGGCCGGTTACCGGATCAGCAACGCGGGCGCGAAATTCCGCAAGCCAGGGCAGTTCTTCCGCGGAGCGGTGCAGTTTATCCAGCGTATACGCGGCGGTATCCTTCGCCCGGCCCAGGGGAGAAACATAGAAATCACGGATGTTGTATTTTATGAGGCGGCGGCTGAGCAGTTCGGCTTCCACCCGGCCTTTCGGGGTCAGGGAATCAACAGAATAATCCGGTTCTGCGTGGCGGATGAGCAATATGCGCATATTAACCTCCGGAAGGGTTTTTTCCATACCGGTATTATATCCGGCCCGAAGCGGAAAGACAAGCTTGACAGAAAGGGTTTACATCCCTTACAATACAATAAAAGTCCGTACAAATATGAGATCTTATGGACAAAAAATGTGAATACCGGGATGCAACGGAGGAAGTATGAGCGACGGAGCAATCAGAACCGGAAACTATCCCAACTATCTTGCAGAAATCGGAATCGGGGATGAGGAAGCGCGCGCGCGGGTCGAAGCGGCGTTTGAAACCATTTTCTTTGATCCGGAGGAAAACTTCTGCCACCATACAGACGAGGATGCCTGGTGCATGGTGGACACCGGCAATACGGACGCCAGAACCGAGGGCATGAGCTATGGCATGATGATGTGCGTCCAGATGGACCGGAAAGATATTTTTGACCGCCTGTGGACTTTCTCGGACCGATATATGCGGATGCGTGAGGGGCCGAACGCCGGATACTTTGCCTGGTCCGTACAGCTGGACGGAAAGCACAACGCGGAAGGACCGGCGCCCGACGGAGAGGAATATTTCGCGATGGCGCTGCTGATGGCTTCCGCCCGGTGGGGAGACGGGGAAGGGCTTTTCCATTACGGCGATCAGGCGAGAGAAATCCTGCGCCATGCGGTGCATCAGAAGGAAATGGTGCCCGGCGGTGAACCGATGTGGGAGCCGGCAAACAAATATATCCGCTTTGTTCCCGGAATGAAAATCTCCGATCCGAGCTACCATCTGCCGCATTTCTATGATCTTTTTGCGCTGAAGGCGGATGAGAAAGACCGCGAATTCTGGCGGCAGGCCGCGGAGGCGAGCCGGGATTACATTGTGAAATCCGCGCATCCTGTAACCGGACTGAGCCCTGAATATGCTGATTACGACGGAAAGACCGTGCTGCTGTTCCGAAAACCCTGGGTATACTATTCAGACGCATACCGCGTGGCGGAAAATATCGCACTGGACCACATATGGTTCGGGATGCATCCGGAAGAGGATGACGTGCTGACACGGCTGCAGGATTTCTTTGCACAGCAGAACCTGAACGATCTGCGGGCGTATGAGCTGGACGGCACGCCCCAGACGAAGACAGCAATGCATCCGACCGCAATTCTCGCTGTGCTGGGCGCGGCATCGGCTGCCAGCCGGAGTGAACACCGGGAAAAGTTCCTGCGGATCTTTGCAGATACCCCGCTCCGCAAGGGTGTACGCCGCTACTATGACAACTGCCTCTATTTCTTCTGCCTGCTGATGCTGACAGGAAATTACAGGATTTTTATCTGACAGAAATTTAACAAACAATGAGTGAGGAGGAACAATCATGATTTACTATGTGGATATCCTTGCGGGACGTGAAGGAAACGGCAGCAAGGAGACGCCTTTCCGGCGGATCAATGACGCGGCCAGGGCTGCAATGCCGGGGGATGAAATCCTTGTGGCGCCCGGTGTTTACCGGGAGTATGTGAACCCCGTTCATGCGGGAACCGAAGAGCAGCGGATCACCTACCGTTCAGCAGTTCCACGCGGCGCCGTCATTACCGGCGCGGAAGAACTGACCGGATGGAAAAAGGTCCGGGGTACAGTATGGACCGCGC
This sequence comes from uncultured Clostridia bacterium, assembly GCA_946408865.1. The sequence goes on along the minus strand of CAMJTZ010000074.1, from coordinate 604 downwards.
GGGTAAACAACAGTGTCTTCGGCGCATACAACCCCTACAGGGAACTGGTCTGCGGTGACTGGTATTTTGCCGAAAATGCGAGACATACCGGATCTGTATACCTGAACGACCGCGCCATGTATGAAACCGACAGCCTGAAGGAGTGCGCCGCAGGAAAGCCGGATCCCTGCGCCTGGGACCCGGAAGAGGCAAAGTACCTGTGGTATTCGGAGCAGGACGGGGACGAAACAGTTTTCTACGCGAATTTCCAGGGGAAGGATCCCAACGCGGAAAAAGTGGAAATCAGCGCGCGGCGGAATGTTTTCATGCCGGACCGGACCGGAATCGGCTATATCACAGTCAGCGGGTTTGTGCTGACCAAGGCTGCCACCACCTGGGCGCCGCCGGCCGCCTATCAGGACGGACTGATCGGCCCGCACTGGTCCCGCGGCTGGATTATCGAGGACTGCGAGGTCAGCAACAGCCGCTGCTGCGGCATTTCCCTCGGCAAGTACCTTGATCCTGAAAACGATATGTATTTCTATCGCAAACGCGTCAAGAGCCCGACGCAGATGGAACGCGACGCCGTATGCCGCGGACAGTATCACGGCTGGCTGAAGGAAAA
>CAMJTZ010000073.1 GCA_946408865.1 uncultured Clostridia bacterium | reverse complement strand
ATCATCCACTGCCCGATCGGCAAGGTTTCCTTCGGCAAGGAAAAGCTGCAGGAGAACCTGAACGTTCTGATGGAAGCCATCAACAAGGCGAAGCCCGCCGCAGCCAAGGGCACCTACATGAGGAGTGTATATCTCTCCAGCACCATGGGCCCCTCCGTGCGCGTGAACCCGCTGAAGTTCTGATGTGTTAAAACAGAAGGCCGGATCTGAAAAGATCCGGCCTTTTTTCATGCCGGGACCAGGACACAGGGCTTCAAAACAGAGAAAAAGATCGAAAGAATGGCAGCGGAAAGCACTTTTCAACAAGGAAAAAGAAGGAACGGGAGCGAATTATAATAGGTTGGCGCTGTATGCAGGACGGATGAACAGGAGAGAAGCATGAAACTGAACCCTTTGCGGATGGAAGAAGCAGCCGGGGAAGAGGAATACGCAGCCGGGCGGGAACTGGAAGAGGCCGGGCGGGTAAAGGCGGCGGAGCAGGGACCGGGACGGGTGAAGTATACCGTGGCGGGACAGCCGCCGTATACCGTTCTGATCGAACAGGACCTTACCGCGCGGTGCGACTGCAAAACCTATGAAACGGCAGGATGCTGCCGGCATATTGTCGCTGCCTGGCTGGAAGCGGAACGCGCGAAAGTTCCCGAAAGCATGCTGCAGAAATCGGCGCCGAAGCACGGGGAAGCGCTGACCGCGCTGATCCTGCGCGAAATGCCGGCGGAAGCGAATGTCCGGATTGAAGTAACGCTGTCCCTGCCGCAGGAAAAGCGGCATCGCACACAGGTGCAGGCCGGCCTGCGCATCGGGACGGACAAGATGTACGTCGTACGGGATCCGCAGGCGTTCCTGCTGGCAATGGACGACGGACAGTCCATGACCTTCGGCAGGGATTTCATCTACGAACCGGGCTGGATGCATTTTTCCGAGGATGACGAGCGCGTGCTGGCGCTGGTGCGGAAGGTGCTGTCCATCCGGAGCAACGAGACGCTGGCCCCCGGCGGGCGCATGATCGTTCTGCCGGACCCGTTTGTGACGGAACTGCTGGAAAATATCGGGGAGACGCCGCTGCGGATCATGGATTCGCAGGGAAAGATTATCCGCTGCCGCCAGGTGCGCAGGACGCAGCTGCCGCTGCAGTTCAGCCTGAATCTGGGACCGCGGGGGATTAACGCCGGGGCAAGGATGCCTGCGGATTTCACGCCGCTGACGAGAGACTGCGCCTGGGCCATGACCGGCGGCAGGCTGATTGAAACGGAAAAGAAGCAGCGCGAACTGATCCGGATGATCTGGGAAAACCAGTATGAGGGACGATGCCTGTTCCACTATCCGCTGGAGGAGACGGACCGGGTGATCAGCGAAGTGCTTCCGTACCTGAAGATCCGCGGCGCGGTGGAGATCGGCAACGACCTGCGCAGCCGCCTGGTCCGCCTGCCGCTGAAGACGCAGGTATATCTGGACCGGGACGGCAGGAGCGTTACCGGATCCGTGGTGTTCCGCTACGGAGAGATTGAGCTGAATCCCTTTGCTCCGGAAGAAAAGAAGATTGCCCTTGGGAAGGACGAAAAACTGCTTCTGCGGGAAGCGGAAGCGGAGCATACCGTGCTGGATATCCTGGCGAACGCCGGATTCCGGGTACAGAAGGAACATATCCGCCTGAGCGGGAGCGACCCGGTGTTCGACTTCGTCAGCGAAGGCGTGAAAAAACTGCAGGAGCACTGCGAAGTGTTCCTGAGCCGCGATTTCAAGCGGATTCTGCCGCGAAGGTCGACGCTGAGCGGCAGCATGCGCATGAACGGCGACAAGCTGGAACTGATGCTGGAAAAGGACGGGGAACCGCTCGACGAGATTCTTGAACTGATGGAAGCGCTGAGCCGCAGGCGGCGGTATTTCCGGCTGAAGAACGGCGACTTCCTGGACCTGACTGCGCTGGCGGAATGGCAGGAGCTGGCGGCCGGCATCGTCGAAGCGGCACAGCGGGACGGCAGCGAAACCGGGCGGGACGTGCTGGAGCTGCGGGCATACCGTGCGTGGTATCTGAACAGCATGCTGGAAAACAGCGGGATTCCCATTCGGGTGGATGAAAGCGTACGAAAAGTATCCGAAAGCCTGACGGACGGCAGCCAGAATGTAACGGTGCCGCCGCTGGCGCCGGGCCTGAGTCTGCGCGGATACCAGAAGCGCGGATACGACTGGATGTATACACTGGACCGGATGCGCATGGGCGGCATCCTGGCGGACGATATGGGCCTGGGAAAGACGGTACAGGTTATCGCACTGCTGCAGACGGCGCGGGAGGCCGGGCGGACGAGCCTGGTTGTGGCGCCGACCTCGCTGACCTACAACTGGCTGAGCGAAATCCGGCGGTTCGCGCCGGAACTGAGCGCGGTGATCCTGAACGGAACGGCGGCGCAGCGGACGACCATGATCCGGCATATCAAGGAGCACGGAGACGTCGACGTCGCGATCACCAGCTATCCGCTGATCCGCCGGGACGCGGAACTGCTGAAGGAAATCCGGTTCCGTTTCCTGATTCTCGACGAGGCGCAGAATATCAAAAACGCGGGCAGCGTGGCGGCCCAGGCAGCCAAACAGCTGCAGGGCGACACCCGCTTCGCGCTGACCGGCACACCGATGGAAAACGGCGTCGGCGAGCTGTGGAGCATCTTCGACTTCGTGCTGCCCGGCTACCTGCCGGGATACAATACGTTCCTGCGGAGATACCAGGACGGGGAGAACGCGGCAGACCTGCTGCGGCGGATCCGTCCCTTCCTGACGCGGCGGCTGAAGCAGGAAGTGCTCGAGGAACTGCCGGACAAGATGGAAATTACCATGAAGGCGCAGATGACGCCGGAACAGGAGCGCATTTACCGGGCGGCGCTGGAACGGCTGCGCCCGAAGATCAGCGAACTGCTGGAGGAAAAGGGCGTGGACCGCAGCCGGATGGAAGTGCTGAGCGCGATCACGGAACTGCGGGAAATCTGCTGCCATCCGTCCCTGGTGATGAACGAATACCGCGGCGGAAGCGGCAAGGAGGACCTGCTGCTGGAAATTCTGCCGGAAATGATCGGCAGCGGGCGGCGGATTCTGCTGTTCAGCCAGTTCACCCGGATGCTGAAAATGCTGCGCACGCGCCTGGAGGAGAACGGATTCTCCACGCTGTACCTGGACGGCGATACGCCGGCGGATGAGCGGCTGCAGCTGGCGGAACGCTTCAACGGCGGTGAGGGACAGGTTTTCCTGATCAGCCTGCGGGCCGGCGGATACGGCCTGAACCTGACCGGCGCGGACCTGGTTATACATTACGACCCGTGGTGGAACCCGGCGACGGAGGATCAGGCAACCGACCGGGCGCACCGGATCGGTCAGCAGAAGAAAGTACAGGTGATCCGGCTGGTGACAGGCGAGAGCATCGAGGAACAGGTGGTCGAGCTCGGCGGGCGGAAGAAGGCGCTGTTTGAACGGCTGATTACCCCCGGCGAATCGGCTGTCAGCGCGCTCAGCGAGCAGGAAATCCGGGCGCTTTTCAGCTGACCCGCAATTTGCAGACACGGGGGTTTTATGGTATACTGTTTCAGTTGAGTGTTTGGGCGCAGAAGGGGATTCTTCGACTCCCTTCGGTCGCTCAGAATGACACGGAGAAAGATAACGCAGAGAGGAGGGAAGCCGATGGACAGACAGGACAGCGGATATCAGCCGCAGGGACGCCGTTCGGCTTCCCGGGCCACAAAACTCCGGCGCAGAAAGCAGCGGATGAACCTGCTGCTGCTGGCCGGCGCGATCGCAGCCATTCTCTGGCTGGTATTTGTGCTGCCGGTGTGGCTGGGCCTTCCGTCTCCGTTTACGGAACTGAGCCGCGCCGCGAAAACGGTCGGCACCGATTCCGGCAACGTTGAAAGCGCGCACGCGCTGACTACCGGATATGAGGGGCTGAAAATCAGCGAAATTATGAGTTCCAACCAGTCCTCCGTTACGGATGAGACCGGCGGTTATCCGGACTGGGTTGAGATCTGGAACGATTCCGACCACGAAGTAAACCTGAACGGCCTGGGCCTGAGCGACGACGGGACGAGCGTCAAATTCCTCTTCCCGGGCATGACGCTGGAGGCGCAGGGCCGCGTGGTCGTCTTCTGCGACAACCGGAACCAGGCCATCCCGAATTCACCTTTCCACGCGAAATTCAAACTGAGCAGCCTTGGCGAGACGGTCTACCTGTATGATCCGAACGCCTATCTGATCGACAGCTGCAAATATCCGATCATGGCCAGTGACGACAGCTGGGCTCTGACGGCGGACGGATTCCGGAGCGTTACGTGGTTCAGCCCCTGGTTTGAGAACACCGAGGAAGGCCACAGGAAGTACCGCGAAAGCATCACCGTGACGGACGGTTCCGTCCTGATCAACGAGGTGATGGCGGATCCGCTGACCGGCATCCGGGACGACGAGGACGAACTGGTCGACTGGATTGAACTGTACAATACGACGGACCGGGATATCCAGCTGAACATGTTTGCCCTGAGCGACAACGAGAAACGGCCGCTGAAGTGGCGTTTCCCGGACGGCGCGGTGATCCCGGCGCACGGATATTACCTGGTGATGTGCAGCGGCAAGGACCGGCCGGACACAAAGATGAACGGCGTATACCACACCAATTTCCGGATCAGCGCCGAGAACGAGACGATCATTCTGTGCGACAGCCAGGGCCACGTCATGGACCGCGTGATGATCGACAACCTGCCGCAGGACAGCAGCTGGGGCCGGAACGAGAACAACCAGATGCAGGTTTTCCGCACGCCGACGCCGACGCTGCCGAACAATACGACCGGATTCAACCAGATGGACCTGAATCTGCGCGCGCTGAACAAAACCGGCGTATGGATCAGCGAAGTGATGGCCAGCAACCATTCCTGGGACACCTACAAAGGGGCGGCGCGGACAGACTGGATTGAACTGTACAATTCAACCGCGGCGACGGTGGATCTGTCCGGCTGGGGCCTGAGCGACAACCTCAGCCGGGGCCGGAAATGGCAGTTTCCGCAGGGAACGGCGATCGGCCCGGGAGAATACAAGGTGATCCTGTGCGACAAGGATACCGCGAAGAATACCACCGCGCAGCCGCATACCAGCTACAAAATCAGCCGGCTGGGCCAGGAAGTCATCACCCTGACGGATCCCACGGGACGCGTGCTGGACAGGGTGCTCCTCCCGGAACTGAAGACGGATATATCCTACGGCCGGACCCTTGGAATGGCCGGGCTTTTTTATTATGATACGCCGACGCCCTTCAAGGCCAACGGAACCGGATTCACCGGATACGCGGAGATGCCGCAGTTCACCGTCGCGCCGGGGCAGTACTCTTCCGCGCAGTATGTGGAGCTGACGATTCCGCAGGGAACGCAGGTTTTCTACACGGTGGACGGATCGACGCCGACCCAGGCCAGCACCGCCTATAACGGGGAACGGCTGGAGCTGAACTTCACGACGGTTATCCGGGCGCGGGCGTTCGGCACCGGGCTGACGAAACCCAGCGACACGCTCACAGGAACCTTCTTCATCAACGCGTTCCACGCCCTGCCGCTGGTATCCATCGTGACGGATCCGAAGAACCTTTGGGACAAGGATTACGGCATGCTGACGATCGGCGACAGCGCGATCCGCGAACCCGGCAAGCTGCCGTTCAAGAACACGGTCTACCGGAAGGTCAAGGACAAGGGCATCAAGTATGAATGCTCCATCGAGCTGTATGACGACAACGGCGACCTGCTGATGAGCCAGAACGGCGAGGTCGGCCTGATGGGCGATTTCTCGCTGGATATGCCGCAGAAGAGCTTCAAGTTCCGCTCAAGAAGCCTGTACGGCAGCAAGACCTTCAACGCGAAGCTGTTTCCGGACCGCGACTACACCGAATACAAGGGATTCGTGCTGCGCAACAGCGGCAACGACAGCATGTGGACGCGCCTGCAGGACGGATTCCAGCAGCATCTGATGGACCTGTGCCGGGACAAGCTGTCGGAGATCACGGACGCGTGGGTCGCTCACCAGGCGTGGAAGCCCTACGCCGTTTACCTGAACGGACAGTACTGGGGCCACATGAACCTGCGGGAGCGCACGGACAAATACATGATCGCCCAGTTTGAGGGTATGTCCCTGGATGAAGCCGACCAGATCGACCTGCTGCAGGGCAGCGGCAGCGTCAAGAGCGGAAGCAACAAGGCCTTCAAGGCGATGCTGAAGACCATCAAAGCCGGGGATCCTGCAAAGAAACCGGAAGACCTGCAGTACATCCTGGACAACGTGGACGTGGATAACCTGTTCATGTACCTGGGATTTGAAATGTTCTTCGGCAACAGCGATATCGGCAACACGCGCTTCTACCGCACGAACCAGCCCGGGAGCAAGTGGAAATGGGTGCTGTACGACGTGGACTACGGCCTGTACAACTCCAAGTTCAACAGCCCCTGGAGCTACACGAAACCGACCGGTATGGGCCAGAAGAACATCAACAACACGATTTTCCTGAAACTGCTGAGCGTGCCGGAATACAAGGACCGTTTCCTGACGATCTACGGAACGATCTTCAAAAAGCTGACAACCGACTTCATGATCCAGACACTGAACGAAATGGTCAAGATCATCGAGCCGGAGATGATGGTCCACTGGACCCGCTGGGGACAGGAAAACGACAAGATGGTTATCGCGGAAGTGCCGACCACGATCGACGGCGCGTACCGCTACTGGGAGAAGCGCGTCGAGCGCCTGCGGAACGTCTGCCGCCTGCGGCCGACCCGCCTGTGGGAGTTCACCCAGGACGCCTTCAACCTGACGAACGATCAGATGAACAAATACTTCGGCCCGAAGCCGGAGATGCCGCCGGACGCGATTCCGTAACGGGAAAAGGGTTGTCCGGACCCGCAGCCACAGGAGACGCACAAACAACAGGAGGGAACCGACATGTTTATCTCAACCGCACTCGCTTCCGGAGCCAGCAATCTGGTCAAGAACGACTCCAGCCTGAGCTCCTACTTCCTCAGCCAGTTTGAAAACCTGACGCCGTGGAAGATCGTGATCGGCCTGGCCGCGGGCGCACTGGTCGGACTGATCATCGCCTTTGTGTACAAGCGCTGCTACCGCGGCGTGCTGTACAGCCCGACCTTCGCCATGACGCTGATGATGCTGACGCTGATCACGACGCCGGTGGTTATGTGTATCAAGAGCGATATCGCGCTGAGCATGGGTATGGTCGGCGCGCTGAGTATCGTGCGTTTCCGTACGGCCGTGAAGGATCCGATGGATACGGCCTACATGTTCTGGGCGCTGACGATGGGCATTCTGCTCGGCGCGGAGCTGTTTGTCCATGCACTGGCTGTGGTGCTGGGCATCAGCATTATCCTGTTCGTGATGACGTTTGTGCGGTTCCGGAATCCGAACGCTTATCTGCTGGTTGTGCACTATGACGACTACGCCGAGCAGGAGATCACCCAGCTGCTGCGGCGCACGGTGAAACAGCGGAAGCTGCGCAGCAAGACCGTGACCCGCGCCGGCGCGGAAATGACCGTCGAAGTGCGGCTGGACAGCAAGCAGGACCTCGTGAGCGCCGTGCTGAGCATCGAGGGCGTGCATGACGCGACGCTGGTGGCGTGCCAGACAGAAGCCGGACAGTAACCCGTTCCGGGTGCGTCTGCCGGGAATGAAACCATAAGGAATGAGCCGGAGGAAAGGGGGGAGAGCCTGTGAACATGAATACGCTGCCGCTGCGGCATGAGCTGAAATATTTCATCAATGAGCGGCAGTACTTTGTTCTTTCCGGAATTCTGGACGCTGTGCTCTCCCGCGATCCCAACGGCGACGAATACAACGAATACCATATCCGGTCGCTGTACTTCGACACGATTTACAACAACGCGCTGTATGACAAGTTCAACGGCGTGCAGAACCGTGACAAGTTCCGGATCCGGATTTACAACTTCAGCGACAAGGTGATCAAGCTGGAGTGCAAGACGAAGGTGGGAACGCTGATCTCCAAGCGCAGCCTGACGATTCCGAAGCTGCTGTGCGAGCAGCTGATCGCGGGCGATCCGGCCGGGCTGGAAACGACGCGCAGCGGTCTGCTGAACGACATGTACCGGGAGATGACCGTGAACCTGCTGCGGCCGGTGGTGCTGGTGGACTACGTGCGGGAGGCGTACCTGCATCCCGCGGAGGAAGTCCGCATCACCTTTGACAAGCAGCTGCGCAGCGGCCTGTACAGCAAGGAACTTTTTGATCCCTATGTACCGACGATTCCGCCTTTTGACGACAATGTGATTATCCTGGAGGTAAAATACAACCACGCGCTGCCGACCTATATCCGGGACCTGCTGGGTTCCTACTGCCAGGGAGCGCTGCAAAGCGCGATCAGCAAGTACACCTGGTGCAGGCGCTTTGAAGGACTGGGCGAGGAATAGAAAACGGAGGAAAGAGACATGGAAGCATTGATTCCGAAATGGCACCGGGAGCTGGAACTGTTCAGCGCCGTCAAACCGCTGCTGATTCTGGAGGGAAATATCACGGACCAGTACAGGTATCCCGTGGACGGGTCCGTAAAACAGGATGAGATTATCTCCCTGAGCCGGTACCTGCAGGCGTATTTTTCCGACAACGGATACGACCAGGTGATTTTCTACAGCAATCTGCTGGGATTTGTCAGCCCTTTTGATCCTTCCATGCTGGAACGCTACGCGGCGCTGACGGGGACGGAGATCAAAAACGGCGCAATTCCGTCAGAATTCAAGGGAAACGGCGCGGAGACCGCGCCGAATGTGATCCGCAGGGCGATGAGCCAGCAGCAG
>CAMJTZ010000072.1 GCA_946408865.1 uncultured Clostridia bacterium | reverse complement strand
TACTGCAGGGGCATGACGGACATGTTCTTGTTCAGGTACAGCAGGGACAGGAACCATTCGTTCCAGTAGGCCAGGGAAACCAGCAGGGCAATCGTTGCGATGCCGGGTTTGACCACCGGCAGGACAATCCGCAGCAGCGTTGAGTATTCTCCGCTTCCGTCAATGGTGGCGGCTTCGATCAGTTCCGGCGGGACGGTCGTCTGCAGGAAGGTTCGCATAATAATCACGTTGAACGGGCTGAAGAGCATGGGAACAATCAGCGCGGCGTAATTGTCGCTGAGGCCCAGAACGCTCTTGCAGATGACGTAGGTGGGAACCAGGCCGCCGCCGAAAATCATCGTAAAGAAGCTGAGGAAGTTGAAGAATCCCCGGAAACGGAAATCCCTGCGGTACAGGGGGTAAGCGTAAAGGATGGTCATGGAAACGCTGAGCACGGTGCCGACGATCGTAATCAGGAAGGAGTTGAAATAGCTTCTCCACAGGGCGTTACCCAGCCGGAAAGTGTAGGTGAAGGCTTCCGTGCTCCAGGAAGCGGGCGTGAAGGAATAGCCGATCTGGCGGATACTGTCCTCCGAGGAGAAGGCGATGATGATGACGAAAATGAACGGGATAATGCACAGCAGGGAGAAGAGCAGCAGGAGCACGTGAAACAGCGCCTGAGTTCCGGTGCCGAAACGGTTCAGGGAAAAGGAACCGGCTTTCATCTTCTTCCGGGCGGACGGGGTGACGGCTGTCATATCTTTCGCCTCCTTTCAGAACAGGGAACTTTCCGGATCGATTTTCCGGACCAGCGCGTTGGCGCCGACGATGCAGACCAGGCCGACAGCGCTCTGCAGGAAACCGGCGGCCGAACTCATCCCCAGGTTATGCGTGTTCGCGTAGGCCCTGTATACGTAGGTGTCCACAACCTGGGTGACGGGGTAGAGCGAGCCGGAATTCTGGGGAACGTTGTAGAAAAGCCCGAAATCCGCATTGAAGATTTTTCCGATATTCATGATCAGCAGAATGACGATCATCGGACGGATGCCCGGCAGCGTTACGTGCCAGATCTGCTGCCACTTGCTGGCACCGTCCACCGCGGCGGCTTCATACTGCGTGGTATCGATGCCGGTGATGGCCGCCAGATACAGTACGGAGGAATAGCCGAGGTTTTTCCAAAGGCTGCAGATCGTCAGAATCAGGGGCCACCAGGTCGTATCGTGATAGAAATTGGTGACCTTCTGGCCGGAAGCTTTCTGCATGAAGGGAATCATGCCGCTGGTCGGATCCAGGAAGGCGAGGACGAAGTAGCTGGCCACAACCCAGGAGAGGAAGTAGGGGAAGAACATCATGGTCTGGTAGGATTTGGCCAGGAAACGGGAGCTCAGTTCGCTCATCATGATCGCGAAGGCGACCGAGATGACCAGGCCCAGAAGAATCCAGAGCAGGTTGTAGCCCAGGGTGTTCCGGATCATGATGCCGGTATCGGGAGAATTCAGGAATTCGAAGTTCTTCAGTCCGACAAACTCGCTCTTCACGATATTGTTCCAAAAGGTGTTGGGACGGAAAGCACGGTAGTTTTTGAAAGCAATCACGATCCCGAACATGGGAAGATACCGGATCAGCAGCAGCCAGACCGCGCCGGGCAGCATCATGGTGGTCAGCCAGAACGCTTTTTTCCGGGAAGCGGACGAGGTCCGGCGGAAACGGGGGCCGGAACCGGCCTGTGCTTTTGTCAGGGTCATGGAAAGGTCCGCCTCCTTTGCTTTGTCCTATCTGGTGCTTAAATTCTACGAAAAGAACATGGAGAATGTCATTATCCCGTTTTGTGAAAAATTGCCTCCGGTTGTCCTGTTGGCAAAAAAAGAGACACTTTGCAGTTGAAAAGCGCCGGGAACTGCTGTACGCTATAAATAATGAAGGAAACATCCTATACCGGAGCAGCGGCGCAGGAGAGAATGCCAAAGAGAGGCAAGAAAAGGCAACGGCATTCCTGTGATCCCGGAGAAGCGGCTGATATAATAAAACCGAAAAATTCCGGAACAGGAGAGAAAAGAATATGCGTTACGGATACTTCGACGATCAGGCACGGGAATATGTGATTGACCGGGTGGACGCGCCCCAGTCCATGACCAACTATCTGGGCACCCAGCGGATGGGCACCGTGATTTCCCATACGGCAGGCGGCTACTCCTGGCTGGACAGCCCGCAGCATCACCGGATTACGAGGTTCCGCCCCAACGGAGTTCCGATGGACTGGCCGGGCCACTATGTATACCTGCGGGATGAGGACAGCGGAAAGTACTGGTCCCTGAGCTGGCAGCCCACAGGCCTGCCGCTCAGCGAAGCGAAATATGAAGCCCGCCACGGGCTGAGCTATTCCCGTTTCCTTTGTGAAACAGCGGGGATCCGGGGAGAGCAGACCCTGTTTATTCCCCGGGAGGACGGCAGCGATGATCCGGTGGAGATCTTTGACGTAAAAATCCGGAATAATTCGGACAGGATCCGGAATCTGAGCGTTTTCGGATATGTGGAGTTTTCCTTCCATGAAATCGATATGGACAACCAGAACTTCCAGATGAGCCTGTACGCGGCCGGCTCGCACAGCGCGGAGGACGCAGTGCTGTGCGAACTGCATTATGAAAAGGATGCCTGGCAGTTTTTCGCCGGGAATTTCGTGCCGGACGGCTTTGAAGGCGTGCGGGAAAGATTTATCGGACCGTACCGGACGGAAAGGAATCCCCTCGGGGTGGAGACCGGCCGGCTGGGCGGATCCCATGAATTGGGAGGGAATCCCTGCGGCGCCCTGCAGAAAAAGCTGACGCTGCGGCCGGGGGAAGAGGCCCGTGTGCTCTTTTACCTGGGCACCGGAAGCGGCGAAGCGGTGCGGAAAACCCGGAAACGGTATGACGAAGCCGGAACAGACCGGGCCTTTGAGGAACTGCGCAGGTTCTGGGACGAGAAACTGGGCCGGCTGCAGGTTTCCACCCCGCATGAAAACATGAACCGCTCCCTGAACCTCTGGAATCTGTACCAGAGTGAAATCAACGTTCTTTTCTCCCGCTTCTCGTCTTTTATCGAAGTGGGCGGGAGAACCGGACTGGGCTACCGGGATACCGCACAGGACGCCATGTGCATCCCGCACGCGGAGCCGGATATGTGCCTGAAACGGATCCGCCAGCTGCTGCACGGACAGATGCGCGAAGGCTACGGACTGCATCTTTTTGATCCCGCGGTGCTGGAAGTGGGGGAAAAGGACGGATTCAAATCCCCCACAGTGATTCCGGAAACCGACCGGAAGAGTATGCTCCACGGAATCAGGGACGCGTGCGCGGACGATGCGCTGTGGCTGATTCCGGCCATTATCGAGAACGTGCGCGAAACCGGGGACACCGCCTTCCTGGATGAGGTCATTCCCTACGCGGATGAAGGCAGCGCAACTGTATGGGATCACATGAAGGCAGCACTGGACTTTTCCTATGCGCAGACGGGGGCCCACGGCGTGACCAAAGGCCTGCGCGCAGACTGGAACGACTGCCTGAACCTGGGCGGCGGGGAAAGCGCGATGGTTGCGTTTCTGCTGATCTGGGCCACCAATCATTTCCTGGACGCCGCGAAGGCCCTGGGACGCCGGGAAGACGCAGAGAAATACGCCCGCCTGAAGGCGGCCATGGAAGAAACCAGCCGCCGGGAACTCTGGAACGGAGAATGGTTCCTGCGCGGATTTACGGCGGACGGACGGGCGATCGGCTCCCGGGAAGCGCGTGAGGGAAAAGTTCATATGGAAAGCAACACCTGGGCTGTTGTCAGCGGCGCGGCGAACCGGGAACAAGGCATTTCCTGCATGGACGCGGTGGATGAATGGCTGTATACTCCGTGGGGACTGATGCTCAACGCGCCGTCCTTTGTGACGCTGGATGACGGCATCGGGTTCGTGACGAGGGTTTATCCGGGCGTCAAGGAAAACGGCGCGATCTTCAGCCATCCGAATCCCTGGGCCTGGGTGGCGGAATGCATGCTGGGCCGCGGGAGCCGGGCGATGAAGTTCTACGACGCGCTGCTGCCGGAGAACCAGAATGACAAAATGGAGATCCGCCAGGCGGAACCCTACAGCTACTGCCAGTTCATCATGGGGCGGGACCATACCGCGTTCGGCCGGGCAAGGCATCCGTTCATGACCGGATCCTCCGGATGGGCGTATTACGCCGCGACACGCTATATGCTCGGAATCCGGCCGGAATTTGATACGCTGACGGTGGATCCCTGCATACCGGCGGAATGGGACGGATTTGAGGCTGTGAGGAAATGGCGCGGCGCGGAATACCGGATCACGGTCCGGAATCCGGAACATGTGGAAAAAGGCGTCCGGGAACTGCGGGTTGACGGCCGGGAAACTGCGGGAATTCCTGATCTCAGAAGCGGAACCCACAATGTGGAAGTCATTATGGGCACAGCCGGGGAAGGAGGACAGGAAAAATGATTCAGTTTGGTACGGGCGGATGGCGTGCGATCATCGGCGACGGATTCACCAGGGACAATATCCGGCGGATCGCCGCGGCGCTGGCGCGGCGGATGGTACGGGAGAACTGCGCGGAGCAGGGGATCTGCGCGGGATATGACCGGCGGTTTCTGAGCAAGGAGGCGCTGACCTGGTTCTGCGAAGTGCTGGCCGGGGAAGGCGTGAAAGTACGTTTTGTCAACATGTCCTGTCCGACGCCGATGATCATGTTTGCGGTCCGGCAGCTGAACCTGCCCTACGGCGCGATGGTCACAGCCAGCCACAATCCCGCCGTCTGGAACGGAATCAAGCTTTTTACGGCCGGCGGCCGGGACGCGGCGGAAAACTATACCCGGGACATCCAGGAAGAGGCCAACGCCCTCGACGCGGACGGAATCCGTTCGGTTGCCTTTGAACAGGCGCTGGCGGAAGGGAAAATCATGTATCTTGATCCGCGGGACGAATACCTGGATTCCATCCTGCGGCAGGTGGATACGGACGCGATCCGGAAACGGAGGCTACGGATTGTGCTGGATCCGATGTTCGGCGTCAGTCTGACCGGACTGCAGACGATCCTGTATACTGCCCGGTGCGATATCGATGTGATCAACGACCGGCATGACGCATTTTTCGGACGTCATCTGCCGGCGCCGAATCCGGAGACCCTTGTGGATCTTCAGTACGCGGTGAAGGAACACCGGGCGGACGTGGGAATCGCCACGGACGGGGATGCGGACCGGCTGGGCATTATCGATGAAAACGGACGCTATGTGACGGCCAATGAAACGCTGGCGCTGCTGTATTATTACCTGATGGAATACAAGGGATGGCGCGGAGCCGCGGTGCGGAACATTGCGACAACCCACCTGCTGGACCGGATTGCTTCCGCTTACGGGCAGGAATGCGTGGAGGTTCCGGTAGGATTCAAGCATATTTCAGCGGGGATGGACGCGCACGACGCGCTGATCGGCGGGGAATCTTCCGGCGGTCTGACGGTTCGGGGGCATATATCCGGCAAGGACGGACTGTACGCCGCCAGCCTCCTGGTGGAAATGATCAGCGTGACCGGAAAAAAACTGAGCGAACTGCTCCGCGATCTGTTTGCCCGCTTCGGGGAAGTGCATACGGCCGAATATGACTGGCCGCTGACCCTGGAGAAGAAAGAGGATATCCGCCGGATCGTGATGACGGAGAAGAAACTGCCTGCCTTCGGCCGGAAAGTTGAAAAAACAAGTTATCTGGACGGCTGCAAGGTATATCTGGACGGCGGATGGGTGATTCTCCGCTTCTCGGGAACCGAACCGCGGGTCCGCATTTTCGCGGAAGCGGAAACGGAACAGGCCGCCAGGGAACTGGTGGAACGGATGGCCCGCCATGCGGGACTGCCCTGGGAGGCTTAACGAACACTGAAAAGGAAGGAACGGACGGAATGATGGCAAGGGGAGCGAAACGGGGACGGACAGGAGGCCTCCGGAACGGAATGAATTCCCTGCGGGTTCAGGTCGGCCTGATGGTTCTGCTCAGCTATCTGCTTCCCGTTCTGCTGCTGGGCGTTCTTACCGGGAATATCCTGATGCGCAGCCTGGAGCGGAAAACGGAAGCGGCAGTAGCTTCCAGCGCGGAGCATGCCTTTGCCATGACAGAACAGAATATCGCCCGGACCGTGGATCTGGCGCGGGACGCCACCTATGACGGGGAACTGACAGCCGCCTGGGAAAAATGGAACGCCGGAGCTGCCGGAGACGCGGAATTCCTGCAGCTCTGCCGCGGGTATCTGGAACGGAAATACAGCCGGGAACCTCTTTTCTCCTTTGCGGGCTGTTTTCCGGTCAGCAAACCCGAAATCCTGATTGTCAACCGGGGCAGCGTGAACAGCACGCCGGCAGATCTGCGGGAACTGCAGCAGGCTGTGGCGGATTTCGGGGAAACGCTGGATACGCGCAGCAGCTTTTTCAGCTTCGGCGGAAAGATGTACCTGGTGCGCAACCTGCTGAACCAGCGGATGGAACGGTACGGCATGCTGATTCTCGGCGTGAACGATGCGGAACTGCTGGGACCGCTGAACAGCCTGAAGGATTCCTGGAATGCGGAAATCGCCGTACGCCTGGACGCCTACGGCAGCTCCGGGGAAAGCTGGGACGATCTTGCTCCCGGACTGACGGATGACCGGAGAGGTGAAAAACTGCTGTATGTGCGTCTGGCGCACGGAGAAGAAAACCTGCCGGATCTGAAACTGACGGTGGACCGGCGGCAGCAGTTCAGAGAAGTATACGAATTCCGGAGGATGCTGCTGGGCGTCTATCTGCTGCTGATTCCGCTGCTGATCCTGCTGGCGGTTTATCTCCGGAAGCGGATTACAAAACCGATTTCCCTGCTTTCCGATGCCAGCCGGAGAATCGAGCGCGGAGAACTCGGCGTCACCGTGCCCATGCATGGAAGGGATGAGCTCGGGCAGTTGGGAGAAGCGTTTTCGCACATGTCCCTGCGCCTGAAGGAACTGATTGAAAAAACCTACAAGGAAGAAATCGAACTGAAGAACGCCCAGATTCTGGCCCTGCAGAGCCGGATCAATCCGCACTTCCTGAACAACGCGCTGGAGGACATCAACTGGCAGGCGCGGATCGAGGGATCGGAAACGATCTCCTCCATGGTCTCCTCGCTCTCTGTCCTGCTGAACGCGACCATGGACCGGAAGAACCGGCGCGTCGTGACCCTGCGGGAGGAGATGGAGGTAGCGAAAGCCTATATCTTCTTTGTGCAGCAGCGCTTTGGCCCTGAACTGACCGTAAACACGCAGATCGACGAGCCTGCGCAGGAAAGCATCCTGCCGCTGCTGACGGTCCAGCCGCTGCTGGAAAACGCGGTGGAGTACGGTATTGCCCCGGCCGGCGGGGGAACGATCAGCATCGAGGCCGCGCGCGCCGGGAAATGCCTGCATCTGGCGATCCGCAATTCAAGCCGCGGCATCGGGAAGGAAGACCGGGAGCGGATTGACGCCGCACTGGAGGGGAAGCCTGCCGGAAACCATATGGGACTGGCCAACATCGTGAACCGGCTTCGCCTGATTTTCGGGGAACAGGTGGGAATCCGGGTGGATACAGACAAACACGGGGAAACAGCGGTTTTGCTGGATATTCCCCAGGAGTTTGACGCAGGGAGGAACGCAGAATGAGCATTCGGAAAATAACGGCGCTGTTTTTCAGCGTTCTGCTGGCGGCCGGGGCAGTCTCCTGCCGGGCGGAAGGAATCACGCTGCGCACGGTAAGCTGCTTTGCGGGGGACGATTCTGCGGCGGGAGTCTATGTGGAAATCCTGAACCGGTATGAATCGGAAACCGGGAACAGGGTCCGCGACAGTTCCTCCACTTCGGACGAAACGTGGAAGGGCTCCGTGCTGAACGATTTTGCCGCGGGAAATGAGCCGGACGTCCTTTTCTTCTTTGCCGCGGGCGCGGATTCCGTGCCGCTTCTGTCCCGGGTGGTGCCGCTGGATGAAATCAACGCTTCCTATCCGGAAATCCGGCTGACAGAAAACGAAGCGCTGCGGGAAGCGGACGGAAAGATCTATGCGGTTCCGGTCCGGGGGTACTGGGAAGGTCTGTATGTGCATACGGACCTGTTTGAACAGTACGGGGCGCCGCTGCCGGAAGACTGGGAATCCCTGCTGGAGGCTATCCGGATCTTCCGGGAGAACGGAATCACGCCGATCGCGGTTTCCTTTTCCGATATCCCGCACTACCTGGCGGAAATGGCGGTGCTTGCCTGTGCCGGACGGGAGGAACAGCAGATGCGGCCGCGCTCGCTGGCGGAGGTTCCGGAATCCTGGATGGAGGCGATGCGGGTGATCCGGGAACTGATGGAAGCCGGCGCCTTTGCCGAGAACGCGGCGGCAACCTATGAAAACGCATCCACCCGCCAGTTTCTTGCGAAGGAAGCCGCCATGCAGTTTGACGGCAGCTGGATGGCGTCCTCGATTCCGCCTGCCCTGATGGATACGGTCGCTGTGCTTCCCATGCCGCTCCGGAACGGAACGGGCGTGTCAGACTGCTATCTCGGCGGCGTTTCCATGGGATTTTACCTGACGCGCAGAGCCTGGAATTCCGGAAGGAGGGACGCGGCGGTACAGCTGCTGGCGGAACTGACGAGCCCGGACAGCCTGCAGAGGCTGGGAAATATCCGCCTGTCGGGAAAGCTGCTGGCATCCGCCGAAAAAATGCAGGAGGGACGGTATATGGTGAGCCCGCTGCAGGACGCCATGAACCGGAACGCCCGGGAGACCTGGCTGCTGGAATGCATTCCGGCGGTGGCCTCGGGCAGTATGACGGCGGAGGAGTGCTGGGAAAAGGTGATGGCACTGGCTCCTTTCGGAGAGTGAGGTGGACGGATGT
>CAMJTZ010000071.1 GCA_946408865.1 uncultured Clostridia bacterium | reverse complement strand
GCGCACAAGGAAAAAGCCTACCTGGTGACCACCGGCTACAACCGGAACATGATCCGCTTTTCACAGGCCTGAGGAGAAAAGCGGGGGAGAAGATCAGATGAACGTATATGATTTTGACGGTACCATATTTCCCGGAGACTGCTCCATCGGCTTTTTCTTCTTCTGCCTGAAGAGCCATCCCAAACTGTGGAACACCTATTTTCCGAAGACGATCAAGAACCTTCATCTGCGGAAGAAGGGCAAAATCACCGAAACCCAGATGCAGCGGGAATTCTTCGGCTACCTGACGCTGATTGACGACTTTGACGAGCAGATTGAACGATACTGGGACAGGAACGAAAAGAAAATCGCTTCCTGGTATCTGGCGCAGAAACGGCCGGACGACCTGATCATCAGCGCGTCGCCGAACTGCATCATCGAGCCGATCGCAAAGCGACTGGGCGTGCGCTTCATGGCCACGGATTTTGACCGGGAATACGGGGTTTTCCTCAACAAAATGAAGTACGCGAAGGAAAAGGCCCGCTACATTATCGACCAGGGCTTCCCGATGATCGAAAATTTCTATTCCGACTCCCTGGCCGATACGCCGCTGGCCCTTTGCGCGGAAAAGGCGCACCTGGTTACGAACAAAGCGAGCACGGTGACGGACTGGCCGAAACTGGACGAGAAGACCCTGGAGAAGGTCAAAAAGAAAATTGACACCGGCTGGAACAGTTACGTAAAAGAGGACTAGCAAGCAAGTGTATATCGTCATCTATGACTTTGGAACCAGCAGCGTAAAAACCTGCCTGTTTGAAATCAGCTCGGAAATCCGCCTCGCAGCCAGCTCCGCCGCGGGCTACGGACTTTATGTTACGGAAGACGGCGGCGTGGAACAGGACGCGGAGGAATGGTGGGCAGCGCTGTGCTCGACCACGCGCGACCTGTTCCGGAAAACGGACGTCAGCCCCCGGCAGGTTGAGGGAATGGCTTTCTGCACCCAGATCCAGGGGTCGGTTTTTGTGGACGAAAAGGGGAACGCCCTGCGCCGGCCGATGAATTATCTTGACCAACGGGGCGTTAAAGAATATAAAGAGTGTATGGGATCGGGCGTCATCCGGGTTTCCGGGTGCAGCCTCTACAAACTCATACGGAACCTCATCGTCAATTACGCCGGTTCAACCAGCGCCAAGGACCCGGTATGGAAGTACAAATGGGTCGAAAACAACGAGCCTGAGGTTTTCCGGAAAGCATACAAATGGCTCGATATCTGCGACTATCTCACCTCGCGCTGCACGGGCCGGATCGCAAGGACCGCCGATACCGCCTTTGCCACTTTCCTGTATGACACGCGGAAAGGAAAGGAAGGCTGGAACAAGGGCCTGCTGAAGATGTACGGGATCCGTCCGGAGCACATGCCGGAGATCATTGACTCTACGGAAATGGCCGGAAAGCTCACCGCGAAGGCGGCGGAGGACCTGGGCCTGCCCGAAGGCGTTCCCGTTTTCGGGGGCGGCGGCGACACGACCTTTGTCAACATCGGCGCGGGATGCACCAGACCGGGAGATACCCACATCTATGTCGGAACTTCCGGATGGGTGTCCACGTTTATGGATCATCAGACCGTTGACATCCAGGCGATGATCACCGGCGTGCTGTCCGCGGTGAAGGGATACTTCAATTACTACGCGGAGCTGGAAACCGCCGGGAAATGCATTGAATGGGCTGCGGACCACATCGCGTTGGATGAGGCAAACGTTTATCTGGATCACACGAAGGTCACGGACGTCGAGGAAAGATACCTGAGCCTGATCGATTATCTTTCCGGAGAGACCGCGAAGGTTCCTCCAGGGTCCAACGGCGTGATCTTTACCCCGTGGATGCACGGCAACCGCTGCCCGTTTGAGGATTCCCGGGCGGGCGGAATGTTCTTCAACGTGCGGATCGGGAACGGCAAGATGGATCTGCTTCGCGCCGTTACCGAGGGGATCTGCTATCACCTTCGCTGGCTGCTGGAAAGCCAGATGCGGAAGGTGAAAACCTCCGATACGATCCGGTTTGCAGGCGGAGGCGCCCTGTCTCCCGTTGTCTGCCAGATCCTGGCGGACGTTACCGGACGGAATATCGAGACGATCCACCATACCCAGGAGGTCGGCGCGGTCGGAACCGCGCTGGTCACGGCCGCCGGGCTCCGGGGCGAGAACGCGCTGGAACTGGCGCGCCGGCTTGTGAAAGTCCGTCATGTATACACTCCCGACCCTGCAAACCGGGAAATTTATGAACGCGGCTACAGGGTTTTCAAGGGATTGTATAAAGCCAACGCCCGCGGCTTCAGGCAACTGAACGCCTGACCGCGGCGGAAGGCATACCCCCAGCAATTTATATTAAGCAAAATATACAGAAAAGGGAGGGGAGAAAACCAGGCAGCATGATCGCGCTGTCATGACGAACCGAAAAAGAAAAAGTGAAAGGAAGAATGAAACATGACCAAGAACAAAAACCTGGCGAAAACCTGCCACATGATCCTGATGGGCCTGATGATTATCCTGAGCTGCGTAAGCGCCGGGATCATCTTCTCCGGCAACATCCCCGAAGGCTTTGAAGTCAACGCCGTCGAAGCGCATAAAAACGCGTCCCTTGTCATCGGCATCGGCCATGTTGTGAACGCGCTCGCGCTGGTCTGCGGCCTGACGTATATGATCAAGGGCAGCGGAAAGAATGTCGCGGGGCTTTACAAGAGCTTCCTGTTTCTGGTAACGATCGGCCTGATCGCACGCCTGATCGGCAAGCTGATCTATCCCGGATTCGACGCGGTTGCGGTTCTGACGATCATCGGCATCTGCGCACTCCTGATCCTGACCTTTGTAAAGGATCTGGGAAGAACGAAGACCTGGAGCGCGTTCTATGTCCTGCTGGCCGTGGATGTGGCGATCGCCATTCTCATGTTCGACAAGCGGGAAGCGCTTTCGAGCATTGCCAGCGGTCTGACCCGCCTGGTCATCGACGGAACCATCGGGATTGCCATTCGCGCAAAATACGAAGACAAGGCTTCCCGGGGCAAATAAATTCCCAATCTGATGCGGAAAGGCAGAACAAAACATTATGGAAATTATCAAAACGATGAAGAACAGTGTTCTGACCATTGCCCTGGACGGCAAGATGGACATTACCACCGCGCCGGATCTTGAAAAGGAAGTCAGCAACCTGGACGGGGTGAAAGAGCTGATCATGGACTTTGAGAAGCTTCGGTACATCTCCTCCGCAGGCCTGCGCGTGCTGCTCCTGGCTCATAAAAAGATGATCAAACAGGGCGGTACCATGAAGGTGATCCATGTCAATGAAAACGTGATGGAAGTCATGACGGCCATGGGATTCGCCGATATCCTGACGGTGGAGTAAATTCTTTTCCCGGCGCCGGGATTTCAGTTCAGGAAGAAAAGAAGCATCCTATACCGGCCCCAAAAATACAGAACGCAAAAGGCCGCGGCGGAAATTCATACCGCCGCGGCCGTGTTTTTTTCCGGTGTTTTTATTTTTCCTTGCTGTCCTTCAGCACGGACAGGAGGAACGTCCGAATCAGAAGAATATAGCATACGGTTTTCGGGAGCATCAGCATGCCGAGCATCGGAACAGCGCCGGCGCCAACCGCTACGGGAATATAGAACAGGAAGGACAAAAGAATCAGAATCCATACCTGTCTGAACCTGCGGTCCCCGTCTTTCCGGCGGAAATACAGCGCGCAGATGACCGCGCCGAGCACGACAAACGGAATGTTGCGGAGAATACCCCATGTCATATCGCTGCTGTTCTGCACCCATCCGTTCTGCGGAAACGCACACAGAGCAATCCGGACCACGGCGAAAAGCCATACCGCCGCGGTAACTTTTTTGTTTTCCGGCGCATTGTAATATCCGTGCCAGATATAGTACATCAGCACATAGAAAACCGTCATCGTGACGGACGTGACCAGCTTGCCGATGCCCAGCGCCGCCGTGAAATCACCGGCCGCGAAATAGTTGAGCACACGGGGGACGAGGTGAAAAGCGTCGCCGCAGCCGAGGATCAGTGCTGCGAGACCCATCTGCTTTTCCGTGCGGTTCCGCGCCCGCGCGAGGATCAGGCACCCGCCCGCGATCGCGAAGAGCAGATAAAGAATGTCAAAAGCGGATTCTCCGTATTTCATGGCGCAATTCCTTTCTCTGCGCCGATGCGGGATGATCCCGGGGACCCTTTCCGGCGCTGTGACCGGATTATACCACAGAAACAGATACGAAGGGAATCTGCTGCAGGGGGATGCAAAAAAATACAGCCGGACGGCAGAAAAATTTTGCCATTTACGCCTTCTTCTGCGTATAAACAGATGTGACCAGACCATTCTGACCGGAAGGAGTATGATGGAATGCGTAGGGAATAAAATCATCCGCTTTCAACGGACAGCGGAAAATCAACAACGGGTACTCTTCAAAAATATATTATTATAAAACGGAGGTTTAACCATGAAAAAAATTGTTTCCATACTGCTTGCTGTGCTGATGCTGGCGGCCCTGATGCCGCACGCCGCCCTGGCGGA
Organism: uncultured Clostridia bacterium; assembly: GCA_946408865.1. The sequence goes on along the minus strand of CAMJTZ010000071.1, from coordinate 4,464 downwards.
GGATGAAAAAGCGCCTGACTGGACCGGTCTGTGGGCCGACGCGGAATTTGACCGCGCCTCCTTCATGATTCTGAACGACAACGAGGGCTGGTCCGACGACCTGATGGGCACGGAACCCAGCGGCGGCTATATCATCGAGATGTACTGGAGCAATTCCGCCGATTCCTACGATTCCTACAGAATCGTGGCCCATCCGGAAGGCAGCAGCCTCGTTTATGACAACGGCCTGTATGTCCGCTTCAGCAGCGACGACAGTGAAGAAGCCGACACGCAGGAGGTTCTGGAGGAGCATGGCAAAGGCCGCTTCACGCTGACGGAGGAAGGTACCCTGAAATGGGAGGATTCCTTTGTGACGGCGGCGGCGGAAATGACGCTGGCGAAGGAACAGACAGAAACGCCTACCGCCCAGGAACTGGCAGACGAATACTTCCATGTGATCGCGGGAATCGAGACAGAATCTGCCGGCATCGAAATGAAGAAGATCGCGGCGGTGCTCGACGTCTATCAGTTCTGCTTCAAATACGCCCTGTGGCAGTCGGATCCGGAGACGCTGGGCGCCAACATGGCGGCGGCCAGGGAAATGCTGACCGAGGAGGAACGCGAGGCATTCGATGAAAACGAGCCGGCGATCACCGCGGAAGCCGTCCGCCTGCTCGATGAAAACGAAACGCTGACCGAAGCCTACGATGACGCCGGCGTGGCGGAGAACCTGGCAAGCCTGCGGGACGACGCCAGCGTGCGCAGCGGCGTATCCTTCTTCCTCGCATGCGTGGCGACGCTGGAAAACATCGGCGAGCCGTAAGGCAAAGCCACCTGCCTGAAAAGGGAAGCAAAAAAACCGGGCTGCGGAATCCGCAGCCCGGTTCGGGTTGCAAAAAACCATGAAATGTGATATAAAATAATTTTGTTCCATTAATTTCCAGATATCCCGGGAGGGAAGAATGCAAACGCCTTCGGAAGCCAAACAGGGACTGTCCCTGAAAACTGTATCGATTCTGACGATGGCCGTGTCCCTCGTCATTACATTTGCGTTGCTGATTACCGGTATTCACACGTTCCGGAGCTTCAGCGACATGGAAAAATCGACCCGGAATTATATCACCCTTTCCGAGGCTGCCAGTGAGCTGATGAGCGCGTCGGACTTTCTGACGGAAGAGGTGCAGTGCTATACCGTGATGGGCGACCGGGTGCACCTCGACCGCTATTTTGAGGAGGCGGACGTCACCCGCCGCCGCGAGCACGCCCTGCTCACGATGAAAGAGACGCTGCCGGATTCCTCCGCTATGGAGGAACTGAAACAGGGCCTGGCAGCGTCCGTATCCCTGATGGACCGTGAATTCTACGCGATGCGCCTGATGACAGAAGCCCTGGGTGATCAGGAGATGCCGGAAAAAGTGAAAAGCGTGGCCCTGGCGGAGGCCGACAAGGCCCTCTCCGCAGAGAAGAAAATATCCCTGGCCCGGAGCATGGTCCACGATGAAACGTATTACGCGCAGAAAAACCGGATCCGGACCAACATGGACCGATGCATCGACGCGCTGAAAGAGGATACCTACGGCATGCAGCAGCAGACGGAAGCCACGGCCCGGCGCGACCTGGTATGGCTCATCGTTCTTGTGCTTGCCCAGTGCGTCGCTGTGGTGACCATGATGTGGATGACCACCCACCTGGGCGTGAATCCGGTGCTGCAGGCTGTGGACCATATCAAGAAGGACCAGAAGCTGCCGATCATCGGCGCGGCTGAATTCCGCTATCTCGCGGGAACCTACAACGTGATGTACAACGCGTACAAGAAGAGCGTCGCGAATCTCAGTTTCAAAGCTTCCCACGACGATCTCACCGGCGTCTATAACCGGGCCGGCTACGACCTGATCCGCTCCTCCCTGGACATGAGCTCCACCGCCCTGATGATTTTTGACGCTGACGAGTTCAAGAACATCAATGACCGGTACGGCCATGAAGTCGGGGACCGGGCGCTGAAAAAGATCGCGGAGGTGCTCAAAAAGAGCTTCCGCTCGGACGACTATATCTGCCGGATCGGTGGAGATGAATTCGTCGTGTTCATGGTTCACGCCTCCGACAATTCTGAACAGCTGATTACGCAGAAGGTGATCCGGATCAACGAGGAGCTGAACCGGGAAGCGGACGGACTGCCCCGGATTACGCTCAGCGCCGGCGTTTCCTACCGTCCGGAGGTTACGGATCCGGAAGAGCGCTTCCGCCAGGCGGATCTCGCCCTCTATTATGTCAAGGAGCACGGCCGCGACGGCTGCTGTTTCTACTCGGACGCGCTGAAAGGAAAAACAAAGCCTCCGGCCATCACCAAGGAAGAATTCGAACGCCACTGGCTCAAATAACAAAAAACTGCGAAAAAACGGAGCGGAAGGGAAAAACCTTCCGCTTTTGTTGACAGATGAAAGCAAATAGGATAAACTCCCTTTAACTTAGAAAGGAGCTTAAGAAAATGAAAAAGATTTTTGCGCTGATTCTTGTTTTGGTTCTGGCACTGGCGGTTTTCTCCTCCTGCGGAAAGAAGGAAGAAGTTAAAACGGCAGACTGCAAGTATACGATTTACAACCGTACGGGTTCGAAGGTCACGAATATCACCTTCACCGATACAAAGAAAGAAAAGAGTAGTTTCGAAATTAAAACGTCTCTTGAAGACGGCGCGAAGACGGAATTCACCTTCAACTGTATTGTGGATGACACGGGAACGCCGAATCTGCGGGTGGAATTCAAAACGGAGAACGGCGGCGGCGCCGGAACCAGTCTGAATCAGAAGACCGATTCGATTACCCTGGGTAACGGGACCATCACCTTCGAAGCTCCCAAGGAATAATTCACAGAATCAAAGACCAGAAACCGGATGCGTGAAAGAACGCATCCGGTTTTTTCGGGGTGGAAGCCTTTCAGGCTTCAGCTGTCCATATAGGGATTATGGCTCTTGTTTGAGGTAACCAGGCACACATAGAAATGATAGTCACAGAGGCTCTCCTTATGACAGTAAACCTTGTGCTCCTCCTGCCAGTCGTTGCCGTGCCAGGAGAGCAGGCAGCCCAGCTCATGCCCGTCCGGCGCGGTTTCGCCTCCTGCAGGAAGGCCCACAGGCCGGCTTCCCGGATGACGCCTTCCTGCAGCGCCTGCGCGAGGAAACGCTGCTCCCGCTCCCCGCAGGTATCCGGATCCACCTCCTGCACCGCGTCGCAGCGCATCAGGAGCCGGTAAAGGCTTTCCTCAAAAAAGCCTGCTCTGCGTTTTTTCGTATCGTAAATTCCGTACGGGGCGCCGTTCCATCCGCGGAAACGGTACCGCGGGTCAAGAATATATTTCATCCGAAAAACAGATCTCCTGTTTGCTTTTTGCTTTTCTGTTTTTTCTGCATGCATCCGGAACGGCCGGCACATGAAAGCCGCCGGAACCGGAGCACCATGATAATAAAAGTATACGCAAAAAGCATCCGGATTGCAATTCCGCGGATCAAAAAAAAGACTGACATATAAAATGCCATATATTGCCTTTTTTGTTTTCGCTGCCTGGAAAGCAGGGAATACGGCGGCGCGTCCGCCCGGTCCGGTCTCAAAAAAAGTTGACAAAGGGCGGATTTTTTCGGAAAATAGGGATGCAAGCAAACACACAAAAAACATAACGGGAGGTAAAAATCCAAATGAAAAAACTGATTACTGTTCTTGCCGTTCTGTGCCTGCTCTGCGCGTCCTTCGCAGCGCTGGCCGAAGCCCCCGTCGAGGCCGTAACGGAAAAGGCTTCTTTCCCCAACGGCGTCCGGTTTGGCATGACCCAGGCAGAAGTGATTGCCATCGAAGGCGCCCCGGCTGAAACGGACACGGAAAGCACGAAGGGACTGGTGACTTTCACGGAGCTGGAGTACAAGCAGGTTCCAGACACCCTGCTCAACAATGCGATTGTCGACCGGAAATACCTGTTTGTTGAAGACAAACTGGTCGCGATCCGCATTGACTTTGATGTCAAGAGCATTGCCTATGATCTGGTTAAGGAAGCGCTCGCCGCGAAGGGCGAACTCACCGCGCCGGACTTCACCGCCCTGGGCAACGGCGTCTTTGCGGTGGATGACGACGGAACGCCTGAGCTGAACTCCCTGGCGTACTTCGATGAAATCCACAATCTGATGACTGTTCTCGAACTGGATGCGGACGGCGACGACGTCGATATCACCATCCTGGACCTGGACGCGGATTATCTTAAATAAGACTCTGATTCTCACAAAAGCTGCTTCGGCAGCTTTTTTTATGAACAAAAAAGACCGGATTCTCCGGTCTATTTGCAGTATGACGGGCCTGAACGGGAATTTGATTTCTTTTTGCCAGGCTTTATCCGTTCCAGGAGAGCGAACGCCAGATTTCATCGATCAGCGGTTTCGATTCTTTTTCCCATTCTGTACGGAGCTGGGAAGTCAGATAGTAAATGCGCCCTCCGTTCCGGACCATT
>CAMJTZ010000070.1 GCA_946408865.1 uncultured Clostridia bacterium | reverse complement strand
TGCATCTCGGCGATACGGACCGTCTGGCCGAACAGGTTTTTCCGGTCATGGGCCGCCCACTCGTCCGCAACTTCAGCCATGGGGGATGAAGGCGTGATGGGATAGATCGCTGCCACATCGCTGAATGCGTACGCTACGTGGCTGACAGCCGTATTGCCGTCAATTGTCAGTTTGATGGACATGAGCTTACCTCCTTATTTTTAACCGTTTTCCGCGCAAAGGTGCACGAAAAAAACAGTCTGCCTCGTAATCATTGATTATATGCCTCCCGCCCTTGAATGTCAATGAATAGTTGCCTTTTGTAACCCTTTTGTGATAATATAAGTTGGTTTTTTGTGATGTGAAATTCACATCCTGGCTATTAATCACCCGGAGGAAAAAAATGGACACCATAACACAGATCGCCGCGCTTGCGGCGGAATGTATGAAATCTCTCTGGCCGGAAACGGAAGGTCTTCCCGCTGCGGAAGAACTCCGCGGTCTGCTGGCTGTCCCGCCGGATCCGGCGATGGGCGACTACGCTTTCCCCTGTTTCCGCCTGGCAAAACCTCTCCGCATGGCCCCGCCGAAAATTGCCGAGGCTCTTTGCGCTGCCTGGAATCATCAGGATGTCGCCTCTGTGCAGTCGGTGAACGGGTATATGAATTTCTTCCTGAACCGGGCAAACTTTGCCGCGGAAACCATGGCTGCCCTGCAGGCCGCCGGTGACCGGTACGGTTCCTCCGATCTGGGAAAGGGCAAAACGGTCTGCCTGGACTATTCATCCATCAATATCGCAAAGCGCTTCCACATCGGGCATCTTTCCACCACCATGATCGGGCACAGTCTGAAGCGGATCTTCGACTTCCTGGGCTACACCACCGTGGGCATCAACCATCTCGGCGACTGGGGCACCCAGTTCGGCAAGATGATCTGTGCCTACAAAAAGTGGGGCCGGAAGGACGATGTGGAAAAGCGCGGCATCGATGCCATGACCGAACTGTATGTCCGCTTCCATAAGGAGGCGGAAGCCGATCCTTCTCTCGAAGATGAAGGCCGCGCCTGGTTCAAGCGGATCGAGGATGGGGATCCTGAAGCCCTGGAGATCTTTACCTGGTTCAAGGAAGTAACCCTCAGGGATGCCGCCAGAGTCTACGATCAGCTGGGCGTCTCCTTTGACAGCTATGCCGGAGAGAGCTTCTACAATGACAAGATGGAGCCCGTGGTGGAAGAGCTGCGGGCCAAAGGTCTCCTGGTCGAAAGCCAGGGCGCTCAGGTTGTCGATCTGAGCGAGGACAACATGCCTCCGTGCCTGATCCTCAAGAGCGACGGCGCCACCATCTACGCCACGCGCGACCTGGCCGCCGCAATCTACCGCCAGAACACCTATCATTTTGATAAATGCCTGTATGTCGTTGCTTACCAGCAGGACCTGCATTTCCGCCAGGTCTTCCGCGTACTGGAAAAAATGGGATATCCCTGGGCGAAGGACTGTGTCCATGTCGCTTTCGGCATGGTCAGTTTTGAAGGGGAAGCCCTTTCCACACGGAAAGGCAACATGGTGCTCCTGGAGGATCTGCTTTCCCAGGCTGTGACGAAGGCCCGGGAAATCATCGAGGAGAAATCCCCGAACCTGGAAAACAAGGACGAGGTCGCCCGCCAGATCGGCATCGGCGCCGTCGTCTATACGGACCTGTCCAATAACCGGATCAAGGATATCGATTTCCGCTGGGATCGGGCGCTGAACTTCGACGGGGAATCCGGCCCCTACGTCCAGTATACGCACGCCCGCTGCTGCAGTGTGCTGCGCAAGGCCGGCGATCTGGCTTCCGCCGCGCCGGACTGGTCCGCCCTGACGGATGACGAAGCCCAGTCCCTGCTGCGCCTGCTCTCCCGCTTCCCGGATGTCATCCGTGAAGCGGCCGACAAATATGAGCCCAGCATGATCACCCGGGCCGTCACCGATATCGCTCAGGCCTTCAACAAGTTCTACTATGAGCATCGGATCCTCGACGGTGAACCCTCGCAGTCCGCTGCCCGTGTCGCACTGACCGACGCCGCCCGCCGGACCATCAAAACCGGCCTGTATCTGATCGGCATCGAAGCCCCTGAAAGAATGTAATTCCCTGTTCCTTCCAAAAAGAAGGAATTTTACAAACATGTGACGAACTTTTTAAGGAAGCTTGAATTTTTGTTTCCGGAAACGCTCCGGATGAATGATTTCAAAGGCAGGTGTAATCCATGAGCAGGAAAAGAAAAAAGAGCAAGGCCGTCCCGGTAGTCCTGATTATCACCATCCTTGCGGCTGCCATTGCAGCGGGCTGTTTCCTGGTGCGCCCGATGATCACGGATCCGCTTCGTAAAGCGTCCGCTGATGACCTGGCCAAACGCCAGGCGGAGGTTGTGCGCAAAAATCAGGAAATTCAGGCGGAATACGAAGCGACGATCCTGGATCTGCAGAATCAGCGCGCCGTTGAGCCCAGCAATCCTTCCTGGCCAGAGCACAAGTCCGAGGGCTGGGATGTTATTGACCTGACCAACATCGCTCTGGAAAATCCGACAGCTGTCACCGCCACCCGCCAGGAGCTGATGGCCAACGGTATGCTTCTGCTCAATGAATGGCATTCCCGTCCCGATGATTTCGACGATACAAAGATTGTCAGTGTCGGCAAACATCTCGGCGGCAATACCAAGGTGCAGACCAAGGATTATAACGTGTCCCTCTTCCCGATCGCCTGCGACGCTCTGCTGGAAGCGGTCGAGGCCGCGCGGGCGGAAGGCCTCGAGCATTACCTGGTAGAGGAAGGCTACCGCACCTGGGAGACACAGAACTCCTATTTCCAGAAGCGGATGGAAAAGCTTTCCTCCAGGTATTCCGGAGAAGCGCTGATTAACGCAACCAAGAAAGAAGTCAACTATCCCGGCACCAGCGAGTTCAACTCCGGTCTGGCCTTTACCCTCCGTCTGTATGACAAGAAGGATCCGGAAGTTGCCAAGCCCAAGTACTCCACCACTGATCAGGGCAAGTGGATGAACCGCAACTGCTGGAAATACGGCCTGATTTTCCGTTTCCCGCTGTCCGGCTGGCCGCTGGAGGAAACACAGGACAAGAGCTTCAAGACCGGCGTTTCTGTTACTCTGAACCTGTACCGCTATGTCGGCAAAGGCAACGCCGCCGTCATGCATTACTTCGACTTCTGCCTCGAGGAATATATCGAATACCTGCAGGAGCATCCGCATATTGCGGTGTTTGAGGACGGCGTCCTGAAGTACGAAATCTACCGCCAGTATGTGGGCGATGCCGCTTCCTTCAATGTCCAGCTCACCCGTAATGCCCGCTCCTATTCCTCTTCCCTGGATAACATGGGCGCGGTCGTTACCGTCTTTGAATACTGATATGAGTACCCTTCTGATCACCGGCGCCTCCCGGGGCGTCGGCCGGGCGCTGGCGCTGCGGTGCGCGTGCTCCGGCTGTTACAGCAAAATCATTTTGAACGGCGGTTCCGATGCCGCCGCTCTGGAAGAGACCTCCCGCCTGGTTTCCTCGGCGGGGGATCTTCTTTGTCTGCCGGCTCTCGGAGATGCAGGGGATCTGGCGTTTGTTGAATCACTCCGCCGCCGCTTCGGTCCGGTGGATGTGCTTGTCAACAATGCCGCCATATGCTGGACAGGACTTCTTACAGAGATGAAGCCGGAGGAGTGGGATGCTCTTCTCCGCACCAATCTGACTTCCCTGTACAATACCTGTCACACCTTTGTTCCCGATATGGTATCAGCTTCCTCCGGAAAGATCCTGAATATTTCCTCCGTATGGGGGTTGTCCGGCGCTTCCTGCGAGGTTGCCTACAGCGCTTCCAAGGGCGCTGTCAACGCTTTCACCCGTGCCCTGGCACGGGAACTGGCGCCGTCCCATATCCGGGTGAACGCCCTGGCCCTTGGTATGGTGGATACCCGCATGAACGCGCACCTGTCCGATGCGGAAATCGCCGAGATTAAAGAACAGATTCCCGCGGGCTATATTCTCTCCCCGGAAGAGGCGGCCGACGCTGCTTTCCGCCTGCTGGAAATGCCTGAATACTTCAACGGCGAGGTTGTCCGCCTCGATGGCTGCTGGACCTGATCTCACCTGACAGTCAGATCATAAATACAGAAAGGAAGATCTTGAATGAACCGTTCTCTTGTTCGCTGGATTCTCGTCGTACTGATGGGTCTTGCCCTCACCCTCGTCCTTTCCTCTCCCAACATGGCGGAAGCGGAGCTCGTAGCGGAAAACGGCATCCTCTCCATGAATATCAAGGAAGGCGGTATCCCCCCGCTGGAGGATAACTGGACTTTCCAGCCGGACAAAAATGAAAAAAAGAAAGAAACCCATCCGGCCTCTTACGAGGATTCCACGATCAAGGTAACCCTCGAGCAGGATTATATTACCCATAAGCTCGTTTCAGGGCCGCATAAGGGCAGCAAGCAGACCGACGAAGCCTGGATTGTCCGAATCAAAATCAACCATGTTTCGCAGCTGCGTACAGCATTCGCCCAGGATACAGCCAAGGGCCACGGCACAGCGGATATCGTCTCCGTCTGCAAACAGAAAAATGCCGTCGTCATGATGAACGGCGATTATTACAAGCAGGCTCCGGCCAAGGGGTATACCGTGCGCCAGGGTGAAGCGATTAAGGATACAACAGAAAATTCCAAGGGAATTATTTTCGATATGCTGCTTATCGACAGCGAGGGAGATTTCCACGCGATCTATGAAGCAGACGACGCAAAGATCGAAGCCTACGTAGCCGAACACCTGACCCCGGAAGGCCGCACCGTTCTGGATACCTTCAATATCGGTCCTTTCCTCGTCGTAAACGGTGAAGTGCAGGATGTGAAGAACACACAGGTGGCTCGGACAAACACCTATGAATGGCAGTACCCCATTATGCGGATTGCCATCGTTCAGACCGGGCATCTGGAATACGCTATTGTGTATACAAACGGTCTGGGTAACCGCAAGTCCGGCCTCTCCATGGAAGAATTCGCGAACTTTGTGGCTGAGAAGTGCCCGGATGCCATTCTGGCCTATAACCTGGATGGAGGCGGTTCCGCCAATGTGGCGGCGCACAATGAGCGGATCCACGTGCAGAACAAATATATCCGCAAGGTAAACGATTTTATCTACTTTGCTTCAGCCGAGCCTGAAAAAGACGAGTAAGAGGGAAGGAGAAAGCCATGGAACCGATTCAACTGGGTCCCCTCACGGTCTATCCTCTCGGTCTTTTCATTGCGGTACTCCTGATCCCCTTCTTTATCCTGATTTCATTCCGGATGAAGAAGAGCGGCCTCCGGGAAGGAACAGCCAGCTGGTTCGCCCTGCTGTCTGTTCCGCTGAGTACGGTTCTGGCCCACCTGCTGTACTGCCTGATGTCCATTGAAATGCTGATTGACGGCGAGGATCTCGGCCTGTTCTACCGTTTCTGGGGCGGCGGCTATCTTCTCTGGGGAGCCATTGCCGGCCTTCTCCTGGCTGCGCTGTTCACCGGAAAAATCACAAAACAGTCCGGTGCGGCAGTCATGGACTGCGTCGCAGTTCCCGCACTGCTGATGATTGCCGCTGTTCGCCTGCTGATCGGTCTTCTTTTCAAAGACTGCGGCATCGGCGTGGAACTGGAGCTCTGGTTTAATCCGGAAGAAACAGAGTTTGCAAACCGTCTGAGCATCTTCCGGCCGGAAAACTGGTCCTTCTTTGAGCGTTTCCCCTTTGCTGTGCAGGATTACTACGAAGTCTGGGTTTGGGCTGTTTTTTCACTGCAGGCTGTCTTTGCCGCGCTCGCGGCAATCCCGGTCTCCCGTGTGAAAGCCGCTCCCGGCGGAAGAACTGCGTTCTTCATCCTCCTGTTCTCCTGCGGATCCATGCTGATGGAATGCATGCTGATCGGCGGCGAGATTGTCTATCTGCCCTTTAACGGCTTTGTAAAAGTCAATGAGCTCTTCTGCGCAATCGCGATTCTGTCTGTCTTCGGCGTCTGTGTCCGCCGTCTTCCGAAAGGACAGCGCCTGAAACCGGCACTGATTGCCCTGGTACAGTTCATCCTGGCGGCAGGCGTCATCGTTGTCATGGAATTCGCCGCTTTCGAAAAGAAGATTCCTGAAATTGCCTGGCTTCCCGCGGACGGATGCCATCTGCTGGTTTTGCTGGCCTGCGTCTGGATGTTCCTGGCGTTCCGTCCCCTCTGGAAAAAAGCCTATGCCCTGCAGCCTGTACAATAAACGTTTGCCGAGGTGCCCTATGAAACGTCTCTTTGCTTTTCTTCTCGTTCTGGCGCTGTGCCTCCCCTTCTGCGCCGCTGCCGAAGCGCCGTCCCCGGAACCGACGGAAGAGCCGTCCCAGCTGGATCTGGATGTGAGGAGAATTTTCAAGTCTGCTCAGACAGTCGCCGGAGAAGTGGTTGTCGCCAAGGACGGGAAAATCGTCTATCAGTACTGCTACGGTTATGCCAACCAGAAGAAAAGAATCGCAGCCTCACCGGATCATTACTACCGCCTGGCTTCCGTTTCCAAGCTGGTAACCGCTGTGGCGGTGATGCGTCTGGTTGAAACAGGCCGCCTGAACCTGGATGAAAACCTCGGTACAATCCTGGGAGGCGATGAGCCTTTCTTCGCAGCCAATCCTAAATTCCCTGACATCGGAATTACCCCGCGGATGCTGATGTCCCACACATCCACGATCTGGGACAGTTATTTTTCCACAAAGCGTCCTCTCCGTACGGCGCTCAATGTCAAGACCGCGTACAAAACTTCTTTCTATAAGGAAAAGCCCGGCACCGCCTATCACTATTCCAATTACGGCGCCGGAATCCTTGGCTGTGTCCTGGAAGCCGTCACCGGCCTGCAGGTGAGCGAAGCTGTTTCAGATTTGCTTTTTAACCGGATGGGTCTGGATGCTGCCTATGCGCCGCAGCTACTGAAGAATCCGGACAATATCACTTCCCGGTTTAACCGGCCCTATCCCGAAGCCATAGATATCGACCGTGATTATTATCTTTCCTACGGCAACTGCTGGATGAAGTGTGCGGATCTGTGCAGAATCGGCATGATGCTCTGTGATTACGGACTTTACAACGGGGAGCGCATTCTGGAGGAAGCAACCGTGAAGGAAATGCTCTCTTCCCAGACCGGCAAGGGGAATATCACCGCGGAGTCGGAATACGGCCTGAATATCGCCCGCATCAACGCCACAGACCTGTTTCCGGACCGCCTGCTGTACGGCCATCAGGGACGGATCGACAGTACTCTGTGCAATCTGTATTTTGATCCGGAAACAAGGTTTGTTTTCGCGATGGTCACCAATTACTGTACCCCGGGCGCGCGGACGTACGGCATCCGCCGTCCGGCCTATACGCTTCTGAAACGCATGATCGAAGAGTTTATTCCCCGGTAAAAATCTGGCAAAAGCAACGGAGGACCGGCATCAGTGCCGGTCCTCCGTTGCTGTATAGGCCACCGTGGATCCCGCGGGTACGGAATGCGTCAGCCAGGTATTGCCGCCGATCACGCATCTGTCTCCGATCACCGTGTCTCCGCCAAGGATCGTTGCGTTGGCGTAGATCACCACATGATTCCCGATGTCCGGATGCCGTTTAATCTTCTTCACAGGGTTCCCGTTCTCGTCGAGTTCAAAGCTCCGGGCACCCAGGGTCACGCCCTGGTAAAGTTTTACATGATCTCCGATCGTCGTCGTCTCACCGATGACGATGCCCGTCCCGTGGTCAATGAAGAAATACTCCCCGATCGTTGCGCCGGGATGAATGTCGATCCCGGTTTTTTCGTGCGCGAATTCCGTCATGATCCGGGGAATCAGCGGCGTCTGCAGTTTTTGCAGTTCATGCGCAAGACGGTAGATGGAAATCGCGTAGAATCCGGGATAGCAGATCATGACTTCTTCCCGGCTTTCCGCCGCGGGATCGCCCTCGTACAGTGCTTCCACATCCTTCATCAGCAGTTCCCGGATCCGGGGCAGCTGCTCCATAAACGCGACGCGGATCTTCCTGGCTTTTTCCTTCGGTTCCGCTTCCCCGCGGAACCGCATCGCGGCACAGAGTTCCCGCTCCAGCAGCAGCACCGTTTCATCCTTCAGCTGCTCGTCCGTCATCTCCGGATCGTCCCGCCGGAAGCACATCGGAAACATCAGTGCCTGCAGTCCCTTGATAATCCTGATAACCTGCCGCCGGTCCGGCGGCATGATCCTGCTCTTCTCATCCATTCGTGTCTGTTTCTCCTGCAGTATTACGCGGAGTATTGTATCATTTCTCTGTCCGCAATTCAATGTTCCTCTTTTGCTCTTGTGTTATGGCCGGGGAAATGCTAGTATAGTTTCCATCCGGTTTCAGTTGCTGCGAAAGGAGATCCCGCGTTATGCGTATCGCCCTCACTTTTGACGACGGCCCGAACACCTCCATCACTCCCCAGGTTCTCGACCTGCTGGAGGCGCATCAGATTGTCGGAACTTTCTTCCTGATCGCCGGCAATATTACGCCGGAATCCGCTGAAATGGTCCGCCGCGCGCAGTCCCTCGGCTGTGATATCGAAAACCATTCCGTCACTCACGGATTTATGGATAAAATGACGCCGGAAGTAATCCGCAGCGAAGTGGCTGAATGCACCCGGCAGATTGCGGCAATCACGGGCAGAACGCCGGCCTTCTTCCGTCCTCCCTATATCGCCGTCAACCAACAGCTTTTTGACAACGTGGATCTGACCTTCATCTGCGGCTCCGGCTGCGAGGACTGGGTTCCCGCTGTATCCGCAGAGGAGCGAGCCCGCCGTACCCTGGCCAACGCAAAGGACGGCGAAATCATCCTCCTGCATGATATGACAGGAAACAGCAACACCGTGGAAGCGCTGAAAACAATTATTCCCGCCCTGAAAGACCGCGGCTTCACCTTCCATACGGTTGCCGGCCTCTTTGAATCCTGCGGCGTCACGCCCGTCCGCAACCGTCTCTACTCCAATGTTTTCCAGACCGTTGACCGCCCGGATCTCGCATAACCGAGATTTTCTGCTTGACCATTCTTTCTTTGCGTGATATTATATTCTCTGTTCCGATCGGAACAACTGCCCGGCAACCGGGACGTGGTGGCATGGCTCAGTCGGTAGGACACCTTGGTAGGAATTACAAACCGATGCGTGGTGGCATGGCTCAGTCGGTAGAGCACATCGTTCACATCGATGGGGTCGTT
>CAMJTZ010000069.1 GCA_946408865.1 uncultured Clostridia bacterium | reverse complement strand
CATCTTGGAAATGGATGAGCCTCTCAGAACGCATCCGCCTGAATTATTTCACCCACAATCTGTCCGGTTCCACATGACATGGCAGGAACAGAACGCTGACCCCGGCGGCCTTCGCTTCTTCCAAAGCAGTTCCAAACTCCGGATGCGTCTGAATATTCGGTCTGACTTCTGTAATTCCTTCCATCTGGATTGCAAAAGCGAGTACGGCGCTGTATCCGTCTGATAAAGCCTTCGACAGCTCATGAAGATGCCTGACTCCCCGCTCGGTCGGAGCATCCGGGAAATAGCCTGTACCATCAACTTCCAGCGTGCAGCCTTTTACTTCCATCAGCGTTCGTTCAGATCCGCGTTCCAGATAAAAATCAATTCTTGATTCGCCGTATGTATATTCAGGGCGAATCAAATCATACTGCTGTTTTTCAAGCCATTCATGTACCACCTTGTTCGGCGCCTGACTGTCAATGTTGATCATAAGGCCGTTGCTTTTTCTTACAGCAATCAGATCATATTTCGTCTTTCTTCCTTCAGTCTCCGGCGCTGTCAGCCATATTTCCGCCCCCGGCAGCAGCAGTTCACGGCATCGTCCTGTGTTTTTCACATGGACGGTCTCGATGTGCCCGTCAACCTCAACGTGCGCAATAAAACGGTTTGGACGATCCAGGAAGATTCCCCTGGTACTATTCTGATATTTCATATTAATCGCTGATTTTCAAAATCTCTGACAGGTCTTTCCATCACGGTGCACTTCTTCGTTCCACATTTCAGCCTTTTTACTGCTTCCTCGTATGTCATAGGTCTATCTCTTTCTGCATTCGCCGCCCTGTCGGTATTTCTGCTTCCCGGCCGGGTGTTCCGGAGCACGGCTGTTTTCCCGTCTCTGAATATAATATCATATCATTACGGATTGCCGCCAGCAAAGGATACTGCCGGCAGTGCTTTTTTCATGGAAAAACAGCATATACTGCACCGTCATTACCGCCGCAGGGACGCCTGCGGCTTTCTTCTACCTTTTTTTACGCAGAAATGGTATACTTCCCAGGAAACTGAAAAGACCGGACCTGCAGAAGATATTTCTGAGATAAGCTACCATGATGGGAAAGGATCTGTGAAGATGAAAACATACGAATTCGGTGATCCGGACTCCGGCATCGTTCTGATCCAGCCGGTCGACGATCATGACCTTGAAGGAATCGAAAATGAGTTTGCGGCAATTATCAACAGCTGCAACAGGAGCTTTCGCCTGATCGCTGTCAGGATTGATCATTGGAACATCGACCTTTCGCCATGGGAAGCTCCGGCGGTATTCGGTAAAGAAAACTTCGGGAACGGAGCTTTGGAAACTCTTGGTAAACTGCGCAAACTGTGCAGCGATAAAAGCAGGACATATTATATCGGCGGTTATTCGCTCGCCGGACTGTTTGCGTTATGGGCGGCGTATCAGACAGATGTTTTCAAAGGAGTCGCAGCGGCGTCTCCCTCTGTGTGGTTCCCGGGTTTTACCGAATATATGAGAAAGAACGAAATCAAAGCCGATGCCGTTTATCTCAGTCTCGGAGACAGGGAGGAAAAAGCGCGCAACCCCGTTATGGCGGCCGTGGGCGACAGGATACGTGAGGCATTTGTTCTGCTGAAAGACCGCGGGTTAAACTGCTTCCTCGAATGGAATGAGGGAAATCACTTCAAAGATCCCGATCTTCGAACGGCAAAAGCTTTTGCGTGGGTGCTTCGCAGCGGAAGCGACGCCAGTTTTGAATGATCCGGACAGATTCAGACCGGCGGACGGCGGCCTCTGTAAGGATTCTGTCTTACCGTTTCAACGCCTCACTCAGTTTTTGCGGAATCCCTCTGGGGCCGCGTACCGCAAAGATCCCGTATTCTTTTTTCAGCACTTCAAACGTAAAGCGATCCGGGGCATATCTTTTCAGGAGCCGTATCCGCATCAGTCTGGTAATTGTGAGCCCTTCCGTCCGAAACTGCCACGGGATATCCGTTTTCGTAACGATGCATTTATACAGAACAGCCGATACGGGCAGACCGATATACAGAAAGACAATATCACCTGTTTTGATTCCGCTGCCTTGCTTCCAGTCAATCTCGTCCGTGTTGTCAAAAGCGTGCACGCTGTCATAATACTTCGGGTTGGACGGAATAATCCATTCCTTTGGAGGCCGGATCGCTTTTTTCGTCTTTGCTGAAGCCGTGACCTTGTAGCTCACGTCAATCAGGCGGCAGATCTCATCCAGGTCAACGGTTCCGTCCAGCAGAATGGATATCCAGTTTCCCCTGGCAATATGATATCCCGGAAAAAAACCTTCGCGTTTGATCAGGAAATCCCTTGTCAGGAAATCTGAGAGTTTTATGTTCAGGACGTCAACGATCTCATCGCCGGAAAGCCCGAGCTTTGAACGCGGGATATCCATGAAAAGCGCATACCATTTCTGATTATCCTTGTGGCGAACGACTCCATAGTCCGGATAGCGCATCCAGGGATACTCGATTTCTCCCCTGTATGTCTTGCGGATATACTTCAGAACATCATCCCGCAGGGGTTTCATTGTGCTTCGCCTCCCGCAGCATTCTCTTTCCTGCATTCCTGCACATCATCCAGGAATGCGTTCAAAAAGATGCCGGCAAGGATTTTCGGATCGATATTTCTCCGCGCGTCATCGAACGAAAACCATTCGCAGGAATCAATTTCATAGTTTGGATTCAATTCATGATCGTCTTCTACGAAGACGGTAAAATTACACATCAGTGTATTGGATGGCTCGAAAAAACGGGTTCGGTTAAATACGATGCGTCCGGCTGTCATTCCGGTTTCTTCCTTCAGTTCACGCACTGCCGCGTGTTCCAGCGTTTCTTCCCTGTTCACATATCCGGCAACCAGACGGAAAAAATCTTTCCCGTACTGTTTTACCAGCAGCGTTTTCTGATTCTCTTCATTGACGATAATCATGCTGACCGCAACGTTGTACACAGGAAAACGGTACTCCTGGCAGTTCGGACAGAAAGGAACAATCCCTTCATGTTCCAGTTCTTTATCAATCAGTGCCGTCCCGCATTCAATGCAGTATTTCATGAAAAAATTCCTCCGTCTGATCATTCTGTTACAGTTTCAGAATCATTTGGACATGCGGTATTCCGTCTTCCAGGAACTCATCCGAACACACCTGAAAGCCTTCCCGTTCATAATATCCGGTTGCATAACACTGGGCTTCGATCAGTATCTGCCTTGGATTTTGCTTTTTCCGGATCTGTTCAATACCGGTCTTAAGCAGTTCCCTGCCAAGGCCTTTCCCGTGAACCAGTGTAACCACCCTTCCCATCTGCGCGGTTTCCGGATCCTTCATAAATGATCTGAGACATGCCTGAACTCTTCCGTTTTCCTCAAAGAAGACATGGAGGCTCTCATAATCCTTGCCGTCAGGATCCTGATAAACGCAATTCTGTTCGACAACAAATATCTCAGAACGCGTCCTCAGAATCTCATATAGTTCCGTTATCGTCAGCTCTTCAAAAAACTTTGAGACTGTTTTCACGCTCAGGCCTCCGCAGCATATTGTCTTATCTGATAATGTAGGCATCTGTTATTTTTCCGATATAGGCGGTATGCGGATCGCGATTCGCCAGCGGATTGGATCCGTCCACATCCTGCGGATAATCCGATTCCCGGATTTCTTCAGGAATCAGGGAAAGATCCTGCTTCTGTGTGTAAAGCACTTTGCATTCCAGTGTGAGCGGATATTCAGCAATCGCCGGAGTGCTGTTTGTTTCCGGATCAACAAGCGTCAGTTTCGCTTCTTTTACCTTATCAATATTGTGCCCGGACAGACTCCCGCACACTTTGCTGATCAGCGGATCAGGTTTATCCAGCGGAATGCTGAGCGTAAATTCCATGGTTTGGTCCAGCTGCGGTTTTGTGTAGCGATGTTCCCGCACATAAACAACAAAGGTGGGCTGCCCCCAGATAACGCCAAAGTGGCCCCAGCTGATCACCATGCTGTTAAACTTGTCGCCGTTTGTATTCAGCAATATGCCCCGGCGCAATGCCTTCATGATCTGTTCCGAATAGTCAAACACATTGATTTTCTCTTTCATAATCATTTCCCTCCAATGACTACATTCATCGTTTCAACTTCAATCTTTTCCCAGACATGTTCAACCACATAAGGCTCGGCAGCCAGGTAAGCATCAAGTTCAGCGCGGGACGGGAAATCAAGGATAAGCACAGAGCCTTTCATTATCCCTTCATCATCCAGCAACCCGCCTGCACAGATGATATTGGAACGGAGCTTTTCCATTCCTTCCAGATGCCGCGGCCTGACTTCCATCCGCTTTGCCAGCTTGCCTTCCCCATCCAGGGCTTTAATCATGAACTGCATTGTACACACTCTCCTTTTTTCTGATCGTCTGAATTTTCCGGAACAGCAGGAAGTTCCTCAGAGTTTTCCCAGCAGTCCCATTTTCGTCATGATGCCGTCTGTTGTCACTCCGGGATGCGTCACATAAAGTCTGACGATCTGTTCCACCAGTTCCCTGTCGAGCCCATGCTTCTGAGCAATCGAATCCACCGACAGGCCTTTATCCGTATCATGAACCACGACTTCAATCTGCCTGTAAATATTCCCGCTGTCGATCCTGGGCGCTTTGTCTTTTGCCGGATGCGGAATCCGGATCTGTTTTACATTCCATCCGTCCGAATCGATGATCAGGATTGCCATGGTAATCGGCTGAATGAAGCGTCTGGGGCCGCAGCTCCCAGGATTAAAAATCAAAGTGCGTCGTTTCCCGACATCATCCTGCCAGATGGAAGCATACTGATGGGAGTGACCGCAGATCACCAGATCGTATCGCGTCAGATCCGCAGGCAGATCTTTTTTCTTATGGGTCATGAAAATCCGGAGTCCGCCCAGCTCGAAATCCAGGAATAAGGGCAAATGTTCAGCCCAATCCCTGTCATTATTGCCGCGAACTGCTTTCACAGGAGCAATCTGCTCCAGCTGATCAAGAACGCGCTGACTGCTGATATCCCCGCCATGGAGAATACAGTCGCAGCCCTGAAGCGCGTCAAGCACTTCCGGACGAAGAAGATCATGGGTATCAGACAGAATGCCGATTTTCATCTTGTTTCGATGCCTCGCTCATTTTTTTGCGGAATCCCGTAATTCCTTCATGTTCCGGTTCTTTATCCGTACTTTTTTCAAAGCATTGTGCAGTTATCCTTTGAAGCGCTGATACGCCAGGCGGAGACGATAGCCCGGTAAAAACTGCACAGACGGATTGACAGGGTGTTCTTTCTTTCCCTATAATAGGCGAACGAATGGTCACTAAAGCTTCATTGGAGGTTCGCATGGCAAAAGGCACGAAGGAGAGGATCCTGACAGCGGCGCTGGATATGTTCGCGCAAAAGGGATACGAAGGAACCAACATCCGGGAACTGTCTGCTTCCCTCGGCCTCGTCAAGTCAGGTATCTACAAGCATTTTGAAAGCAAGGAAGCCGTCTGGAATGCGCTGCTTGACAAAATGACCGCCTATTACGAAGAACGTTTCGGTTCTCCGGAGCATCTTCCGCCTGTACCGGACTCTGCGGAAGAATTCATCACCCTGACCATGCGAATGGCGGAATTTACCATCCGCGACGAGCAGATTATGAAGACGAGGAAAGTGCTCACGCTGGAGCAATTCCGGGACGGCCGCGCACGGGAACTGGCGACAAAACACTTTCTGACCGGGCTGACAGAGATGTTTACGCACATCTTTGCCGGGATGATGGACAAGGAACTGATCCGCCGCGATGATCCCGCAATGCTGGCCTTTGCTTATACTGCGCCCGTCTCCGCCCTGATCCATCTGTGCGACCGGGAGCCGGAGAAAACGGACTGGGCGATTGCTCAGATTGAGGAATTCAGCCGGCATTTCCTGTCTGTTTATCATTCTGATTGCTGATAACAGACGATCCTGCCGCCGGACTCCGGGAAGCTCTTTTCAAAAGCAGCATAGTCGATGAAAAGTTCGGGGAAACATCTTCCATTCTGTTCCGGATTGGTCTGTTGATACAGATGGCTCACAGATGCACAGCTTCTGCAATCCGCTTTTCCGGAAGAATTATGATCCGGCATAGTCACAGCTGTTTTTTTCCGGTCCTGTTGCGCCGGACATATACCCTGCCCGGAACGCTGCGTTTATTTCGCGCAGTTCCTTCTTTCCATCAATATAGTCCTGATACATTTCAATCATCCCGGGGCTGCAGCCGTCACACAGGCCGGAAATGTTCCCGATGGATTCCGCAACAATCTGCTCGCGCTCTTCCCGGGTCGTATCGGCAATCCGGATACCCTTTCTCATAAGCGTCATTTCTCTCCGCCTTTCCTGATCCGTCTCAGGCTTTCACCCTCTGAAAACGTTCTCCTGCAGCAACGGATACCTCACCCCGCGGAAATAGGCCTCCATCGCCGCGATGTGATCCTCCGCAAACAGCTCCGGAAGCTCATCTTTTCCGAAGAACCGCAGTTCATAGGATTCCTCATCGACTCTTGGCTCTCCGCTGACAATGCTGGCTGTATACATGGCCGAAAGCACATGCGCCGCGTCTCCGTTGTTCCAGACCATATGGTGATTGTGGAAAATCCCGAGAAAACTCTCCAGTTTCACTGCCAGTCCTGTTTCCTCCCGGATCTCCCGGAGTGCAGCCTGCTCGTAGGTCTCGTTCATTTCCAGCAGTCCGCCGATCAGCCCCCATCTGCCGTTATCTGTCCTGCGCTGAAACAGGATTTTTCCGTCCCTGATAATCAGTGCCCCGGCACAGTTCAGAATGATCTTCCGGGGGCCGATGATCTTTCTCAGATCGTGAATGTAATCCATTCGTATGATCCTCCCCGTCATGTCAAATGAAAATTGCTGACAATCCTGGCTCACGCTTCGTTTCACCGCCTGATTCATTACGCCGTTTTTTAAACCGGAAACTGCAAAAAAGAAACAGGCCGGATATCCTCCGCAAGTATACCATATTTCTGCGATTATGGCAGGTCTCCCTGCCTGCCGGAAACTGTTCGGAAAGATCAAAGCTGCAGAAAAACGAAGAAAACTCCTGCAGGTTCGCAGGAGTTTCTCTTGTGATATTTGTAACTTGATGAGATAAGTATCATCATACGCCGCCGGATTTTTCTGTTCCGCTGCAGCCTTTACTGAATACCTTCCAGTGCGGTGCCGTTCACATAGAGCGTATAACCGTTCCCGGCAACATTGGCCGCATCGCCATCAAAGCTGGAGATATAGGTATCGGCAGTCAGCGTCCAGGTGCTGGTGCTGTCCAGAATCACATTCACCGTGCCGATTTCTGCGGAAACAGCAGATCCCTTTGCGTTCGTGATTTCACCGCTGAACGTGCCTTCAAATGCTGAACCGTTTTGCAGCGTCAGGGTCATGGTGGAATTGTCGCCGACAAGAATCGTTCCGCTCAGCGCCTGCGTGTCCGCAACCATCTCCGCTGTGTTGGCAGCGCCGTTCCAGCCATCGTCGCATACAGAGAGAAGCACATCGCTGCCTTCGTTGTTCAGCGTTACACCGGAAAGAGTGATCACCGCATGGGTGTTGGTCACATGGAACATGTGCCCGGAAAGGCTGGTCAGACTGCCGCCCGTCATGGTAAAGGATGATGTTCCGCTGTCCGCGTCGCCGCTCATGGACTGGTAGATCATAATGGCATCCAGGAACGTGGCGTTGCCGTTCATGGAGGTGTTGCCGGCGGTCATGTCGCAGTTCTCCAGCGTGATGCTGTTCATTCCCTCGATGCACACGCCCTCGGACAGGTTGGAAACCAGCGTCGCGTTCTTCACAGTGATGTCCGCGGTGGAGTAGATCGCCGGAGAACCCAGTCCGTTGGAGGTATAAGTACCGCCGTCCACCACCACGGTTCCGCCGCCGCGGTCCGTGCGGATCGGTGCGGAGGAGCGGCCGGAAGTCGTAACCGTCAGGTTGTTCGCATAGGTGACGCCGCCGCCGGTTGTCATAATACCGCCGGAACCATCGCCCGTGGTGGTGATGGTCGTATCAGAGATGATCACCGTCGTGCCGTCACCGCCGGCTCCGTTGGACGCACCGTTTCCGCCGTAGCAGAATACGCCGTTTGCTCCGGAGGCGTCAGAGGTGATCGTACCGCCTGAAATCGTGGTGACAGACCCACCCATCACCAGCAGCGCTGCGTTCAGCCCGTAAAAGTTGCAGCTGTCGCCGCCATTGGAATCACCGGTCTTTGTAACAGTCGGATCGGTGACAGTCACCGCGTCCGTCGTATTGACGATCAGCGCGCTTTCGTCGGCGGTATCGGAGATATAGGTCTGTTCAGTCTGCTCTGTTGCCTCCGTAATCTCGGTCGAAGCTGTATATTCAAAGGATGCAGTACCACCACCGGGAGGCGTTCCGCCACCGAAGCCGCCGCCGGGCATTTCACCGTCGGGCTTGTCCGGGGGTGTTCCCATGTCACCGCCTGGCGGATCTCCCGGAGGGGTTCCTCCGGGCATTCCGCCGTCAGGCTTGTCCGGGGGTGTTCCTATGTCACCGGCCGGCGGGTTTCCCGGAGGGGTTTCGCCGGAACCGCTTTCAGCAAATGCAGTTACGGAAAACAGCATCATCAGTACTAGCAGAATACTGAGAATTTTCTTCATTGGAATCCTTCCTTTCATCCTGTCCTGTCTGCAGGAGCATCCTCCCCTCCCGCGGACAGGAACAGTATACAGACCGTTCCTTGAAAAAACATTGAAGCTGCGGGATCGGTTCACCATTCCGGAAGAAAACCATTGCACTGATACTGACAATCACCGCACTGCTGATCTGCCTTCTCAATCAGTATGTTATCCCTTACGGCGAAGTGGATTCTTTCGCGAAAACGCTGTACTATATGCTTGAATACATCCTGTTGGTTGTTTATATTCTGGGCGGCGATGATCAAAACAGGAACAGTCTGATCTGGTGCGGTCTCTTCATAGTTTTCACAATCCTTTCCGTTTTCGAAATCGCAAATTATTTCTTGGTTAAGAACCTGATGCTCCTGATTCAATATCTTCCCTTCTATCTCGTCGGCTACAGCCCGGATAAATGGTACGAACGGAAAAAAGTTCCAAACGAAGCGCATGCCTGAGGCATCGGATTCTCTGCCAGAAAAACGAACTTTATATCTCATTACCCGGATGTACAACGCATCCGGGTATTATTTTTCTTCACCTTAAGAAATCATCCGGAAGCATCGCC
>CAMJTZ010000068.1 GCA_946408865.1 uncultured Clostridia bacterium | reverse complement strand
GATCATCTCGCCCTGGAAGGTGCCGGACTGACGGGCGTCAGCGCCGACGTAGCAGACCTGAGCGTTGTTCAGGATGCCTTCGTAGGCTTCGTCAATGGTGTTGCCTTCGGCGTCATAGGCCAGGGGCTCACGGTTGATCAGCACCAGCGGGATGCCGGCGGCCACGATCTCGTCGATCACGGCATCAGCGGAGGAAGTCTGCACCAGGTTCAGGATGATGACGTCCATGCCCTGGGTGATGAAGTTGCGGACCTGGTTGGTCTGCTCAGCCATGTCGTTCTTGCCGTCGGCCATGGTGACTTCGTACTTCACATCGTCGGTCTCGAGGGTCTTGAAGTAAGCTTCGATCTCGTTCCGGTACAGGGTCATGAAGTTGTCGGTATACTGATAGATGGATACACCGACTTTGTAGGTCTTTGCTTCGGCGGAAGCAAAGCTCATGCAGCCAAGCATGAGAATGGCAGCCAACAGGATCGCAAGGGTCTTTTTCATGGGTTCTCGTCTCCTTTAAATAAATTTTTTCATGCGGCTCCCCGCATCGAAATCTGATCACATCAGTATGATTTATAACATACATCTGGCGAAAAATCCACCGTTTTTTACAAATGCAAATGATTTTGAACCTTCTTCCAAAAAAAACGAAAACACAGCAAAAAACAGGTAGCCGGTTCTTTTGTGCACCGAAAAAAAATGAACTGCACAGCATGCAGGCGGGCCGTCCCGCCGGGCGGTTACTATTCACAGTTTTGCAAGGAGAAAATGAAAACTGCCAGTAGTTGGATTAACTACCGGCAGCCCAGAGTTCCTGGAGAGTATAGGGCTTGTTTTGAGTCAGGCGAAGAAGAGCCTGGAATTCGTTCACACCGTTTCTGGCGCAGGTTTCGATATAGGTGCGGATATTGGCAAAGTATTGAGCGTATATGTGGTTTTCAGATTTTGCCAAACGCCTCATTCAGCTGATCGATGAGTGAATTGACCGTATCCGTCGAGTTGATATTCAGCTTCCCGACAATCGCCATAAAATACTGTGCAATGGCCACTGCCGGCATATTGTTCTGCGCTCCCGCGCCGTCAATGGTCAGCTGAAACAGGTACGGTAAAACCAGTTTGGCTACGGCTGTTTTGGAAAACCCTTTCTGGTTTGCGTAGCCTTCCATTGTTTTCCATATCTTCTGTGCATCATCGTCGCTCAGTTTCAGTGTTTTCAGCAGGCTGTTGAAAGCATCCTTTACTTTTGCTTCCGCGTCGTCCTCGCCGGATTTTACAGCTTCTTTTACCTTCGAAAGGATTTCCCGTGTCTCCGGCTGAAGCGCTGCTGCTTCTTCAGTAAGCCAGTCCCATGGATGATCCGTGTTCCCGGTAACCGTGCTAAACGTTTTTGTCCACCAGGATTCAGCCGGTCCGGATGCGCTTTCACTTGTTCCTGAAATCCAGGAAGAAACGTCGCCCCAGATGCCGGCAACCCACTGAGACGAATCGTTCCATGCCTGCGCTACCCACTTGGAAGCGTCTCCCCAGGCGGCTTCCATCCATTTGGAAGCATCTTTCCAGGCGCCTTCCACCCATTTGGAAGCATCTGTCCATGCCTGGGAAACCCAGCCGGAAGCATCGGTCCACGCCTGGCTGAACCAGCCCCCGATGGCGTCAAACACGGATTTCTGTTCTCCGCTCTCCGCGAAAGCCGCCGTGGATAACATGCACAGAACCATCAGAATTGCAAAGAACCGTTTCATCATCTGCACCTCTTGGTTACTTATTCTTTTTCATTTTGTTTCTGTATGTTACCACAAATGCCGGCCCGACGCAAGGGAACGATGGGGACAGTGCGGATTGACAGGTGACCTTTCGTTCTCTATAATGATTCGGACGAAAGGACCTTTCACAGAAGCAGAGATTCACATAAAAACAGATGTAAGGAGAAGAGTATATGAAGATTCTTGTTCTCAACGGCAGTCCCAAGAAAAAGAGCGACACCTTCCGGCTGACGGACGCCTTCCTGAAAGGCCTGAACCGGGGCGGACAGCATGAGGTGAATATCATCAACGTGATCGACAAAAAGATCGGGCCCTGCCGGGGCTGCTTCGGCTGCTGGCAGCGCGGGGACGGCCATTGCGTCATCCCGGACGACCAGAACGCGATCCTGGATCTTTACCGGAACGCGGATGTGATCCTCTGGAGTTTCCCGCTCTACTGCTACGGCATGCCTTCTCATCTCAAGGCGCTGCTGGACCGGACGATCCCGCTGGTGAAAATGAAGATGGTGCAGAATCCGGACGGAACCGTGCGGCATGAAGCGCTGGCGGATTTTTCCCGCATCCGTACGCTGGTGATCTGCGGCTGCGGATTCCCGCACTGGGAAGGAAACTTTGACGGACTGAAACAGATGTGCAGAACCTGCTTCGGCAATCCGGACATCGTCTGCGTGCCGGAAACGCCCATGCTCAATGTACCCGAGGCCGCCGTCGTGGCCGATCCCCTGCTGCGGAAATTCGAGGCGGCGGGCGAAGAATACGCCGCCGCACTGCATCTGTCCGCCGAAACGGTGGCCGAACTGGAAACGCCCATGATTTCAGCGGAGGATTATATCCGGAACGTGAACGGGAACTGATTCATCCCTGCGTTCCACATCAGTGAGAAGCAATATCTTTTTCCAGCGCCCGTACGCTCTTTTCGCACAGCATTTCCGGGTACTTTTCCCGGAATTTCCAGAACCCTTCCGCCAGCGCCTCCGGAGAATCATACCTCGCGGTCACCGCGTCGTTGTACCATCTGGTTTCCCCGCCGATGCGGATCTGCTCGTTGGAAACACTGGTCAGGTCCCCGTCCTCCACCATCCTTCCGAAGTCCGCCGTTTCCGTCTGCGGCATCTTGAACTGGCAGCAGTACTTCCACCGCGTCCAGTCGTTCAGTCCCCGGTCGTCCCCGGTCACCTGGTCCAGAAAGACCTCATAGGCGCTCCTGCCCTGGGAGGCGGAAACCAGCGAGGTGATGCCGCTCCACCGCCCGTTGATGTCCAGGATGTACCAGTCCCCGTTCACAAAGAACAGATCCAGGTTCACGATCCCGGTGAAACCCAGCAGGTTCGCCAGCCGGAGCATTTCCGCCCGCAGGGCTTCCGGCCGGATGCTTTCGCTGAGAACCGGCCCGTACTTCAGCGTCGTCGCCCCCAGCGGGTCGTTCACCACGTCCTCCTCATAGCTGAGCTTCCGGTAGGGCGGGGAAACGATATACTTCCCGCCGCAGCCGTGGATTTCAACCCCGTACTCCTCCCCCTCCAGCAGCCTTTCGACAATCGCATTCTTGTCAAACGCGCCGCTCAGCAGGAAGGCTTCCGCTTCCTCGTACGTCCTGCATACCCGGATCCCGACGGAGCCCGATCCCGTCGCCGCCTTGATGATCACCGGCGCCAGCTTCCGGATCTTCCACAGGATGCTTTCCCGGTACGCGTTCAGCGTGGATCCGGTCTCCGCCCCCTCGAGCGCAAACAGCTCGTGTTCAACGGTCACCGCTTCGGAAACCCGGAATCCGTTGTCCCGCAGCACCTGGAAGGTTCTTGCCTTGTCGAAGCAGACCAGCGACGCCGGGTAGTCGCCGCAGATCGTTTCGATCCCGTCGTCCCGCAGGCTTTCCGCGATCACCGCGTCCCGGATCCCGTTCCAGTCGTATCCGCTGACGGGATGGGTCATGGCCACGGCCACGTCCGGTTTCTCCGCCTCGATGGCCCGCAGGAAATCCGGAATGGCTGCGTCGTTGGGCAGCACGACCATTCTGACGCCCCTGGGAAATCCCGCCGGCTCCCCGTCCTTGAAATCCAGATAGTACCGGTTGTTCAGCTGCAGCACCACCGTGATTTCCAGATCCTTATACCTTTCCGCCGTCGCTGTCCCGCGTCGTGTGCAGCTGCCGCAGCAGCGCCGTATAATCCTGCACATGCGCTCCGAAGTGCTCCGGATCGTCCTTCAGCACGCTGGAAAAGGTCCTCTCATACTGGATGCCGTAGGCGTCCCCGACCCGGACCGTGCCGAAGGAGATGGCCGTCGGAATCCCGTAGAAGAACGCCTTCTTCGCCGTCTCGCTCTCGAGGCGGATGGACCGCAGGGTTTCCTCCGGCGTGAACACCTTCACGATGGTGTCCTCGTCCAGGCGGTAAATGGCGCCGGCCGCGCCCTGGGCAATCTTTTCGCATCCGTCCACCGACAGCGTCCGCACCCGCCTCGTCACGGGGATGATGGCGGTGAATCCGGTCACGTCGAACACCTCGTATACGGCGGAAGAGGTGTTGCCCCTCGTTGATCTTCTTTGCGTGGATCAGCACGCGGAGCCCCGCGCTGGTGATCCCCTGCACGCCGTCAAAGTCGACGATCATGGCCGCGTCAGGATACTGCTTCAGCAGCGCGTCCACCTGCTCCTTAAACTCCTCCGCGTTGGCGGAAGTGATATGGCCCGAGCACCGGACGATGAGATCCGGAATCTCCGGATGGTATTCTGCAGCAATTTTCAGCGGTTCCAAACTGGTTCCCTCCCGGATTTTTGATACGCCAGTTTTTTGTCATTTTACTTCATTGCGGATCCGGAAGCAAATCCCGGGAACGGCGGGGACAGTGCCCTTTCGTTCCCGGCGTTGACCCGGACCGGGTTTTCGTATATGATACAGCCATAAAGAAAAAAAAAGAAAATCCGGAAGGAATAAAAAACATGAAGAGATTCTTATCCGTTTTCACCGCTCTGGTGCTGGCCCTGCTGTCCGTCAGCCTGCTCCCCCGCCTGCCTGAATTTCCGGGCGCCTTCGTTCCGGCCGCCGCGGCGGAGGCGGCGGACGAATACGACCCGGAAGATGAATACGACCCGGAGGATGAATACAACCCGGAAGAATACGATCCGGAGAGCGGAGAGCCGGAGAACCTGGACATGGACGTCCTCCCCTTCCGCCTGCTGTACATGTCGGACCGGGCGCCCGCCCTCAACCGGGAGAGCGAATGGGTGCTGCAGCTGAAGGAAGACTGGAAGGACCAGACGCTTCCCTCCCGGGTGAAATCCGTCGAGCTGCACCTTTCCTGCCACGATATGGACTGGAAGGACACCTGGAGCCTGGTCTGGGTAAAAGAATATGAGGGCTTCCCGGAAAAGATGATCTGCGCCGGGCCGAAAGTTGCCGGCTGGTACCATCTGTCCGCCACCGTCATCATGGATAACGCGGACGATAACGTGCTCATTACCGCCGGCTTTACCCTGGAGGGCCCGGGCATGGAGCAGATCACGGAGATCATCGACGCGGCCGCCGCGGAATGCAAGGTGCCGGGGGATGAATGGCAGACGGCCTTTAACCTGTATCAGTGGCTGCTGGACCATCTGACCTATGACGAAACCTACTCCTTTCATTCCACCGACGCGATTCTGCGGGGCACCGGCGTCTGCGACAGCTATGCCCGTCTGTACGCCATGCTGTGCCGGGCGGCGGGGCTGGAGGTTTATGTGATCAACGGGGAAACCCGCGTCGGCTACCACGCCTGGGACGCAGTGAAAATCGACGGGGAATGGTTTTTCGCGGATCCCACCTGGGACGACCATCCCCGCAACGACCCCGCCATGGACTACAGCGAGCCCGCGGCGGACGAAAACGGCCTCTCCTACGGGGTCAAGGATTACCGCCATTTTATGGTGAACAAGGAGCTGGATATCATGCTCAATCACCTCACCCACGAATGGCTGGACGCGAGCTGGAACCGCAGTCCTGAGCAGCCGACAGGCTCCCTGGCCGCCAATTACCACGTGCACACCGGCCGCTGCGCCGCCTGGGGCACCGGCGAAGGGGAAAACTTCCGCACCGTCGCGGAGCTCGCCCGGGACGCCTTCGCCGCCGGCGAACCCGTGTGGAGCTCCCGCAGCCTGCATAACCAGGCCATCTTCACCCGGGGCTTCCAGGATCCGCCCTTCCTGATGGGCGGCGAGGAAGAGCTGCTGCTGGCCTGGGCCCTGAAGGGCGTGTCCGTCACCCTGCCGGACGGAAAGGAAGTCATCCTGGATACCTACACCTACAAAATGCCGGACGCCTCCGGCCTGGTGCTGAATATCTTCCCCGAAGGCCGGCGGGAAACGGACGAGCCGCTGAAGCTGGAAATTCCCGCCGGCACGAAGCACATCGAGGCCGGCGCCTATGAAAACGATCCCCACTGCGGGGAGATCGTCTGCCCGGAGGGTCTGGAATCCATTGAGTCCCGGGCCTTCGCAAACTGCCGGGCCCTGTGGACCTTGCACATCCCTTCCAGCGTTCAGTATATCGCTGAGGACGCCTTTGAAGGCTGCCCCAACTTCTCCTTCTGGACGGAGAGCCATGACACCTATGCCGCCCGCTTCGCGGAGGAGCACGATATTGTGTACTTTGTCTACTCTGAAATGGAGGACAGCAACGGCTGAGGGAACGGTGGGGACATGATTCTCCCTCAGACCGGCGGCTGCGCGCTGCGCGGAATGCGGAATTCAAACGACGCGTTGTCGATGTCAAACGAGTAATCCCTGGGTTTGTCCGTTTCGTTGCCTTCCTCGTTGCATTCGGTAAAGGGATCCCAGGCGGTGATGACGAGCACGGCCCTGTGTCCCGGCGCGAAGGTATGAACCGTGGGCTGGAGGTAAATCGTGTAGTCGTGGTACTCCCCGGCGGTCATCTCCTCCGCGGGCGCCGTGTATTCCCGGCCTTCGTATCCGCGGCCGTAGTCCCGCAGGTCGGCGAACCCGAGGGTGACGAGCTTCGCGGTGGTGTTGCTCTGCACCAGCACCTTCATCGGGATCCGGGCGTACACGCGGCCCGAATCCCCCGTCCCGACGGTTTTTACGGGTACGGTGTTCTGCAGCCTTTCCTTGGTAAGAAATGCCTTGAACGGGGTTTTGCCGTCGATGGTGTCAACCAGCGCGGCCGTAACCATCATGGCGTCCTTGTCTGCGTCCGGCGTGGCCATCCTGAGATGCACCTCGGGGATGCCGTACATCGTGTAGTTCTCCGGCAGATCAAAGATGTAGGTTGCGCACGTGCCTTCCGGCAGGGTGAGATAGTAGTTGTCCTGCAGGAGCTTCCTGCCGAAGTCGTCCTTCCCGCTGAGATACGAGGGGGCGTATTCCTTCAGGCCGGCCGCGTCCACGTGGGAAACTGCGTCCGGGTTGGCCGTCTTGTCGTACGCGAACGTGTCCGCCGCAAAGTCCAGCCAGCTTTCGTAGGTCCGGAAGCTGCCGTCCACGTTGCTCTGTACGGCGACGGGGAACATGTGTTCGATGCCGTTCTCCTCGCCGTAGAGATAGTGCGACAGCCATCTGTTCATGATTTCCTCCCACAGCTCGCCGTTGATGCTCTTGTTCTTCAGATCGTTGTGACCGTCCTGATGCAGAACAAGCTTCCAGGGCATCCCCGCCTTTTCAAAGGCCCGCACCATCAGGTCCGCCTGCCTGGGGAGGACGTTCTGGTCGTTCAGCCCGTGCACGATCAGCGCCGAGCAGTTGATCCTGGAAACGTCGCGGGTATAGTCCATCGCCTCCCAGAAGGCGTTGTAGTTGCCGTTTGAGTCCAGCTGATCCTGCGCCAGCTGCCAGAGCAGGGACGCGTAGTCGTCGTTGATGACGGTCCAGTCGTCGTCCTGGTAGGCGGCGCCGCTGTTGTAGGAAGCCAGCTCGTTCACGTACGCCGCGTTCGTAAAGCGCGGCAGGCCCTGGGAGTTGGAATAGTCGTACCAGGAGGCGATTCCCGCGAAAGGAATGATCGTCTTCAGGCCCTTGACGCCGGTGACCGCCACCTCAAAGGGAATCGTCCCGCCGTAGGAAGAGCCCGTCATGGCCACGTTTCCGTTCGACCATTCCGCCTTGATTCCGATGTTGTTGTACGGGTCCGTGAAGGCGACCCGGTCCCCCGTCAGCCATTCCACGACGCACTTGTGCGCGTCCCGCTCGAGATCGAAGCCGCAGAGCTCAAAGCCCTCGGAGTGGTAGGTTCCGATGCCCCCGGCCTCGACGACGGCAAAGCCCCGCACGAGGTAATAGTCATACTGGCTGGCGTAGGCGTACCCCTGTTTGTCGGAAACCGGAACATGGTAATTCCAGCTGTCGGGATCTGCCGCCTCCGCCGCGTCCAGCGTCGTCACCACCCCGTTCGGGTTCCGCTTTTCACCCGGCTGATACATCCGGCTGTAGTCAAAGGGAACCGGAATCATCCGGATGGTGCTGTTCATCTCCTCCTCATCCACCGTGCCGGTGCCGTAGGGGGTCGGATCGTAGATCGTCGCCGCCTTGAAGGATCCTTCCGCCGCGGCGCGGGGAACCTGCACGAACGCCTCAACCAGGTCGGCCATGCCGTCCATGTCGGTATCGTGATCCGTCTCGACGTACACGCAGAAGCGGAGGATTTCGCTGTTCTCGTTGCTGTAATCGTCGCTCCGCAGATTCGACCAGGTAAAAACCGGCTGCGCCATGCCATCCTCAAAAACCGGCGTCCGGGCTTTCTCCGCGGCGGAAGCCGCTGAAACCATCCCCGCCGCCAGGCACAGGCAGAGGAGCAGGCAGGGGATCACGCGCCGCCATGCATAAACGTTCCGATCTGTTTTCTTCTTTTCTGTCATCTTTCAGACACACCTCCGGGAATTATTCTGCTTTCATCAGACATGCTCTATTATACACGAACTTCCCGCTCTCCGGAAGACCGCGGAAAAAATCCTGCTTTTTTTTCGCTTTCCGGAGAAAAAAACGCCTTATTTCTCGCTTCTGATCCTGTTTTTTCCCTGTGGACTGCTTTATCCTGTACACGTACCGAGGGAGAGACGTCCAAATCTCTGATTTGGGTAACGGCTCCCCCGCAGAGTGCTGACCGGTACATACGAAACGACGGAAACGGAGGAACATTACAATGCTGCGCCTGCTTGGTATTATGGCCCTGATAAACATGATCTTCGGTGACAAGAAAAATCGCCGCAATGCCGGCGGTCTTCTCGGAGGCCTGTTTATCCTTCCTGCCCTGATGTTCGGCGGCTGGATTGTGCTCGCCGTCCTCGGCGGGGTGCTCGGCCTGTTCGGCATGATCGTCGGCGGAATCTTCTCCGGACTGTCTGCCGTAACGGAAACGGTCTTCTCCGGCAGCGGCCTGGCGATCGGCGTCGTGCTCGGCCTGGCCCTGTACCTCTGGATGAAGAAGAGGAACGCCGCCAAAGAGGAGGAAACCGCCAGCACCGTGGACGGTGAAGCGGTCGAAACCGAGATTGTCGAACCCCGGCAGTATCGCCACATGTAAG
>CAMJTZ010000067.1 GCA_946408865.1 uncultured Clostridia bacterium | reverse complement strand
TATATCCGCAGCGACTGCAAGTTCCGGACGGACCTGCACACGCACATGAACGGCAATCTTCCGCCGGATGTGCTGATTGCACTGGGCCTGATCCACCAGATCCGGTATCCGTATTACTATATCAAAAAGCTGGACCTGAAATGCACGGAGGAACAGATTTCCGCGCTGGAGGAGACCCGCAGGGCCGCGGAGGAACAGCTGGGGGATACCGGGCTGACCGGACGGCACCGGGAGCGCCGGATCGACGATTTCACATTTATCAACTTTGCTGACCTGATTCTTGGCAATCCGAAGAACGCGGCGGAGAATATCGGCCGCATCCGGAACTCCCTGACCATTCCGAAAGACGGGCAGGCCGTTTTCGCCGACCTGGAGAAGGTTTACCTGTACCGTTATGTATTCACCCGCGGGAAACCTTCGGCATCCCGCTTCAGCGGAATCAATCCGGACGGAATTCCCGATCCGGAAGTACGGGCATATGCCGAGAAGATGCATCGGGACAGGGAGGAAGACCGGTACTGCCGGAATACGCTGTTCCAGGATCTGCTGCTGTGGATTGCCCGGACATACAGGCGGTACGGGATCGAATATGCCGAGATTTCCGACACGGCGCTGCTCAACAGCGCGCTCTTCCCGGCCAGGCTCCGCGAGATCCATGAGATTATGCCGCAGGTCACCCGGGAGACCGGCGTGCTGCTCCGGTTCCTGGCGGGAATCCGCAGGGTTCCCTTAACCATTGTACAGGATCACCGGACGCCGGCGGACTATCTGGCGGAAAATCTGCGGTGCCTGCGGACCGTCGCCGGCGATCCGTATGTGGCGGGCGCTGACATTGTCGGTGAAGAAATCAACGATATTCTCGAACTCCGCGGCGTGATCCGGGAACTGACGGCGGTCGCCGGAGAGCATCCCGGGTTTGTGATCCGGATTCACGCGGGAGAGAATGACAGCCTGCGGGACAATGTGGCGAACAGTATCCACTGCGTGAAGGAAGCCCTCTCTCCGGGGCAGGAGATGCCGCCGCTGCGGATCGGCCACGGCCTGTACACCTGCAATCTGCAAAGCGCGAAAGGGAAGAAGCTGCTGGAGGAGATGCGGGAGAATAACGTAACCCTCGAATTCCAGATCACTTCGAATGTCCGGCTGAACAATCTGAGCTCACTGGAAAAGTATCCGCTGCGGCAGTATCTGCAGGCGGGCATCCGCTGCGTTCAGGGAACGGACGGCGGCGCGCTGTACGGAACCAACTCCATTGACGAGGAACTGAGCCTGGAGAAGCTGCTTGGGCTCGGAACGAAAGAACTGCAGCGGATGCGGCAGGGGGAGGACGGACTGCTGGACGGCAGCATCAGGGTTTTTGAGAAAAAACAGGAAAGATTCCGGCAGGCCTGTGCCGGGAACGATATCGAGCAGTATTACGAACGCGCTCTGGAAAAAACCGCAAAACCGGAGATTGTTCTGCAGCAGACCGGAAAAACCGTCAGCGCGGAGGAAGCTCTGAAAGACCGGCTGGCTGTTCTGCCGGAAAATTCACACCCGATCGTGATCTGCGGCGGCAGCTTCAACAGCAGCGCACGCCGGACAACGATCCGGAAAGAGGACCGGGTGCTGATTGACGAAATGCTGGCAAAGGCGGACCCTTCGAAGGTGTTTTTTGTGGTTGGCCATACCCTGCTGGGACAGGAGGGATACCTGGTCCGGCAGGCGGCGGGACGGTTTACGGTATGCGCTGTCGTACCGAACCGGCTGCCGAAGACGGCGGCGGAGATGCTCCGTGCGGCGGGCGTCGGGATCCTGATCTCCATTGAAAGCTCCGGACTGGGACTGTACAAGAGCGTATCCTATGAGGTGTTCCGCAACAGACCCTCCACGCTGCTGGCATTTGACGGAAACTCCGCCGCGCTGAATCTGATTCAGCAGGCGCGCAACAGCAGCAACCATCACCGGATCTTTATCAATCCGCGGTCCCGCGGGCTGACGGAAAAAGCGAAGATGCTGGACGGCTACGTGCGGAAGATGGGGAGCGCAGAGGAAATCCTGGCGACGGAAACCTGAAGGAACGTTTCCCGCGGAAACAGAAAAATGCGGACCGGAGCATCGGGGAGAAGCGAAAAGAGACGCAAACACCGGCAGCGGAGGAGAACCCTGCGGTATATGATATGATCCGGAATCGTGCTCCGGACAATGAAGGGAAGAACGGATAATGGGAAATATCTTCGACTATCTGGAATGGCGCTGCGACATCCCCTTTGATGCCGATCCTTTCAATGAAGTGGATAATCTTGTTCTGGCAGAACTGGCTTACACGGATTTCAGAGGGATTCTTTCCATGGACGGCAGAGAAATTTCCCTGCAGGAGGCTTGCGAGGCTTTTTTCCGGCACCATACGCATGAGGAAATCCTTGCGAGCAAATCTTTTACAGCAAGAGCGCCGCTGCTGATGGAGAAGATGCTCTGCGGCGCCCGATACAGGGATATCCGGCTGTGCCGGTTCCTGGATGAAACGGAAAGCGCCCGGGATATGCAGCTCGCGGCCGTAACGATCCTGCTGCCGGATCAGACGGCTTATATCGCGTTTCGCGGAACAGACGGAACGCTGGTCGGCTGGAAAGAGGATTTCAATCTCAGTTTTTTGCCCGAAACAGAAGGACAGCGCCGGGCAATTCAGTACCTGAACCGGGTCGGCAGAGACCTTCCGGGCAGTCTGCGTGTCGGCGGACACTCCAAAGGCGGAAACCTGGCGGTTTACGCGGCTGCCTTCTGTGAAAGGGATGTTCAGGACCGCGTTCTTGCGGTCTATTCCAACGACGGCCCCGGCTTTCAGGAGGAAACGCTCCTGACGGAAGGGTATCAGCGGATCCTTTCCAGGGTGATCAGCATCGTTCCGGATACATCCATTATCGGTCTGCTTCTTTTTTCTTCCGCGGATCATCATGTGGTGAAAAGCTCCCAGTCCGGAATTCTGCAGCATGACGGGTTCAGCTGGAACGTATCGGGGAATCACTTCGTTCCGGCGGAACTGACGAAAACGAGCCTGCTGATCAGAAAATCCGCGAGCGGCTGGCTGGAACAGACGAGCGAGGCGGACAGGCAGTCCTTTACGGAAATCATTTTTTCCCTGTTTGAATCCACCGGCGCTGACAGCTTCAGCGAGATCAGCCAGCAGAAATGGAAAAGCGCCGAAGCAATGTGGAGCGCGCTCCGGAAGATGCCAAAGGAAAAACAGCAGGAAATCCTGGCGTGCCTGCAGCAGCTGGGAGCCACCGGAGGGCAGACGGTAACCGAGTATCTTGCATCCAGGTTTTTCAGGAACTGATTCCGTTTTCCGCGGCAGGGGAGACGGATCGGCTGACTGGCTAAAGGAAAGAGGGTTCGCAATGAACAACGAAATGGAAACCGCCGTCAGCATCGCTGACAATCTCCGGTTTGTCCGCAGCAGGATCGAGGCTGCCTGCGGGAGATCCGGCCGCCGCCCGGAGGAAGTCACGCTGATTGCCGTAAGCAAACGGAAGCCTTTTTCGGATATCCTGGAGGCCTGCGCGTCCGGAGCGGCGGATTTCGGGGAAAACTATGTCCAGGAACTGACACAGAAGATTGAACAGAACAACCATCCCGGGGCGGGCAGACCGATCCGGTGGCATATGATCGGACACCTTCAGAAGAACAAGGTGAAATACCTGATCGGCCGGACCGTACTTGTCCACTCGGTGGATTCTGTACCGCTGGCGGAGCAGATTGAGAAGGAAGCAGCAAAAAAGGATCAGCTGATGCGGATTCTTCTGGAAGTCAATATTGCCGGCGAGGAAAGCAAATGGGGATATGATCCGGACAGTGTATTCCGGGCGGCACAGGAGATTGCCGCGTTTTCGCATGTCCGGGTGCTTGGCCTCATGACTTCCGCGCCTTTTACGGAGGAGCCGGAGACAAACCGGTATTACTTTCGCGGCCTGAAGAATCTCGCGCAGGAACTGGCTGCGAAGGATCTTCTTTCGGTGACGGATCCGGATTTTCCCGGCCCGGTGCTTTCCATGGGAATGACAGGCGATTTTGAGGTGGCGGTGGAAGAAGGAGCCACGATGGTTCGTGTGGGAACGGCCATTTTCGGGAGAAGGGACTGAATGACGGCGAAGACGAACAGGAGTAGCGGCGATGAGAGAATTGTTTCGCATGGACAGGGAAAACTACAATC
Organism: uncultured Clostridia bacterium; assembly: GCA_946408865.1. The sequence goes on along the minus strand of CAMJTZ010000067.1, from coordinate 5,268 downwards.
CGGAAGGGAAGGTATACGAGCGGCCGTCGGCAAGGGCAGTGATTCTGAAGGACGGGAAAGTCCTTCTCAATTATATAAAGAAGCACGACTGCTATGAGTTTCCGGGCGGGGGAATCGAGGCCGGGGAAACGCCGGAGCAGGCGGTGCGGCGGGAAGTGGCGGAGGAAACGGGACAGATCGTGATTCCCGAATCCATCCGGGAATTCGGAATCGTGATCCGGAGACAGCAGGACAGCAAAGATCCGGACGGGATATTCGAACAGAGGAATTATTACTATTTCTGCGATGTTACCGGGGAAACGGTTCCGAGAAAGCCGGACGAGCATGAGATTCTGGAAGGGGCGGAACCGGTCTGGGTTGAAAACCTGTCTATGCCGGTCCACCGGAATCGGAAAGCGTTCGAACGAATCGGCGAGCCGTTTATCCAGCGGGAAATGCGCGTAATGGATATGGCGGATGAGGAACTTCGGAGACAGAGCTGGGAAAAGACGGAAGAAGCGGCGGTGCGGTCACTGGGAGACGCGGATTACCTGGGAATGCTTTCCTTCGTGAAGCATACGCTGGGAGCGGTTCAGACCGAAGGCGGGAACGGCGTCGGAATACACAAGATGGAGTTTGGCTATACACGCTATGAGCATACCAAGCGCGTGCTCGGATGGGCGAAACGGCTTTATGATGCCACGCCGGACAAAACAGGGCTTCGGTACGAGGACCTGATGGCGGCGACGATTTTTCATGACGTGGGGCGGGCCGTTTCCGCGCAATCAGGCACGGATCACGCGAAGGCGGGAGTGCCGATTGCAAGGGACTGGCTGCTGGCCAACGGATATGATCCCGCACGGGCGGAGTACATTGCGGATCTTGTCGGTTTGCACTCCGAAAAATGGCGCATGAAGGATCCGGCCGTCGACCGGAATCTCCTGATGCTGATGGAGGCGGATCTTCTCGACGATATGGGACTTCTCGGCATTGTAATGGATACGTTGATTGTCCGGGCCAGAAAGGAAGGGGCGACCTTCTATGACTGCTACAACCATTACGAACGCTACACGCATCCGATGCAGCACGACTGCCCGCTTGTTACGCCGGAAGCGAAGGCGCTCTGGAACGCAAAGACCGAGAGTACAGACCGCTTTATGGAACAGTACAGGATGGACATCCTGATCGGCGGCGAGAACTATACCGGATACAGGTAAAAACGGAAAACCAGGTCTGCAGAGGAGAATGTCAGATGATTACGGTCCATTTGTATTACAAAGGAACGAACGGAAACGCCAGGGCTTTTGCGGAAGAAATGGAAGCCGCCGGCATCGCGGAAAACATCCGGAAAGAACCGGGCAACCTGCGCTATCAGTATTTTCAGCCGCTGGATGATCCTGAAACCGTTTTGCTGATCGACAGCTGGACGGATCAGGCCGCCATTGATGCGCATCACGCTTCCCCGATGATGGCGCAGCTGGCTGTGCTCCGGGAAAAGTATGATCTTCATATGACAGCGGAACGTTTTGTGAGCGCGGATATCGGAACAGATGAGAGGTTCATCAGAAAGTAGGGAACCGGGTTCCGGACTGTTCTGATCACAGACTTATCAGGAGGGTGGAACATGAGGTACAGGTGTCTTGGAAAAACCGGATTGCAGGTCAGTGAAATCGGCTTCGGCGGTGAATGGCTGGAGCGGCATGAGGAAAACGAATCAGTTGCCCTGATGAAGTATGCTCACCGCAAGGGAATAAACATTGTCGACTGCTGGATGCCTGATCCGAAATCCAGGGATATCATCGGTCAGGCTATTGCGGAGGACCGCGCCGGATGGTATGTTCAGGGACATATAGGCTCTACATACCAGAACGGGCAGTATACCCGGACAAGGGACGCCGGACAGTGCCGGATCGCTTTTGAGGACCTGCTGACACGGCTGAAGACGGATTATATCGATCTGGGAATGATTCATTATGTGGACCAGGAAAGCGACTGGGATCTTGTTTCCAGGCCCGGCCCTTATCTGGATTATGTGCTGGAACTGAAGAAGCAGGGAAAGATCCGGCATATCGGACTGTCCACACACAATCCGGTCATTGCGATCAGGGCGGCTGAAAGCGGACTGGCGGAGATGATTCTGTTCAGCGTGAACCCCGCCTTTGATCTGATGCCGCCGACAGACGATATTGACAACTATTTTGCGGAAACCTACGCGGACGGCCTGAATGGCGTGGATCCTGTCCGTGTCAGGATGTATAAGATCTGTGAACAGCAGAATGTGGGCATCACCTGTATGAAACCTTTCGCCGGCGGCCGCCTGTTTGACGCGAAGCGTTCTCCCTTCGGAGTGGCGCTGACGCCGGCTCAGTGCATTCACTACGCGCTGACCAAGCCGGGTGTGGTTTCGGTTCTCTGCGGCTATGACACAGCAGAACAGGTTGACGCTGCGGTCGCCTATGAGACGGCTGCAGACAGTGAGAAGGATTATGCGTCTGTTCTGGCCGGTGCACCGCAGCATACTTTTGCCGGCGGGGAATGTACTTACTGTGGCCACTGCAAGCCCTGTCCGGCGGGCATAGACATTGCGATGGTGAACAAGCTTTATGATCTCGCAGTTATGCAGCCGGAAACACCTGAATCCCTGAAACAGCATTATCTCTCCCTGGATCATCACGCGGGGGAATGTATCGCATGCAAGGGCTGTGAAAGCCGCTGCCCGTTTGGTGTAAAGGTTGCCGGGAGAATGGCCGGTACGGCGAAACTCTTCGGCAGGTGAGATCATTCATTCAAAAACAGACAGGAGAGGAACAGCATGAAGATCACAGTCCTTCGGAAATATGCCTGCCTGATCGCCCGCGTCGGCGTCAATATTCAGAAAGGACAGGATGTCATCATCAGATGCGATCTCGACCAGCCGAAATTTGTGGAGCTGCTGGTGGATGAATGCTACAGGGCTGGCGCCCGGAAGGTGAGGGTGGAATTTGAATATCAGCCTCTGGAAAAGCTTCATGTGCGCCACCAGACGGTTGCCGCTCTGGCCACAGTAGAGGAGTGGGAAAAAGTCAGGCTCCAGCACTATGTGGATACGCTTCCGTGCCGTATCTACCTGGTTTCTCAGGATCCGGACGGACTGAAGGGCATCAATCAGAAAAAGATGGCGAAGGCGGACCGGAAGAGCTGGCCGATTGTCAAGCCATACATGGACAGGATGGAAAACAAGTATCAGTGGTGCATCGCGGCGGTTCCCGGCGCAGCCTGGGCAAAGAAGATTTTCCCGCATCTGCCGAAGGGAAAAGCAGTTGAAAAACTCTGGGAGATGATCCTCTTTACCTCGCGCGTGACCGATGATCCTGTGGCAGCCTGGGAAGCGCACGACAAGGATTTGAGCGGCCGCTGCGCCTATCTCAACAGTCTCGGCATCGCTGAACTGCACTACAAAGGCGATAACGGAACAGATCTCACGGTAGGCATGATCCCGGAGGGACAGTTCAGGGGCGGCTGCGATACCAGTCTGAAGGGGATATCCTTCAATCCCAACATTCCAACGGAGGAGTGTTTTATTTCCCCGATGCGCGGAAAAGCTGAAGGGATTGTTTACGCCACCAGGCCGCTGTCCTATCAGGGCCAGCTGATTGAAAACTTCTCCGTCCGCTTCGCAAACGGAAAAGCCGTTGAGGTCCGGGCTGAAAAGAACCAGGCACTCCTGGAGCAGATGATCGCCATGGATGAAGGCGCCGCCTGCCTGGGTGAGTGCGCTCTGGTGCCTGTGAACTCCCCGATCTCCGAATCCGGCCTGCTGTTTTACGAGACGCTGTTTGATGAGAACGCGGCCTGCCATCTGGCGCTCGGAGCAGGCTTCGCCGATACGATCGCGGGATATGAAAACAAAACCCTGGAGGAATGCCGTGCCATGGGCGTCAACGACTCCATGATCCATGAGGATTTCATGATCGGTTATGAGGGACTGGATATTGACGCCGTCACCCGCGACGGCCGGACTGTTCCGGTTTTCCGCCGGGGCAGGTGGGCGTTCTGAACGGCGAAAGCGCACAGCGCTTTTACATACTGTGCAGGATGCTCTGATAAGATTGCTGTCTGCTGTTCTCCCTGCCTTCCGCCACCCGCTTCCGCAGCATGATCAGGTGCTCTGAGGGCAGACAACCGGTTTCCTGCTGGAAAGCGCGGCGGAAGGTGCGGGTGTTGGTATAGCCGCAGGCGTCACAGATTTCAGTCAGGGTCAGGTTTGGATCCCGCATCAGCAGACGGGCTTTATCAATCCGGATTGCGTTGATAAAACGGCGGAAGTTGGTGCGCAGTTTTTCCGAGAAGAAGTGGGAAAGATGGGAAACGCTGACGCCAAGCGCGTGGGAAGCGCTCTCGAGGGAACGGGATGGCAGAAGATGGAACTGAGCTGGGAGGCCGGCGCCATCAAACTGCATAACAGCGTGGACGCCCTGTTCCGGAACAATATCTTCCGGAATACGCTGCGGGCGGACCATCTGTGGCTGGACTGCGGCAATATGAACAACCGGATCACGGGAAATCTGTTCATCAATGGTATCGAACAGCGGGAAGCGATTTTCATCGAGTGCACCCGGGACGGGATCAATCTGATTGACAACAACGTCATCTGGAACGTGGAAGGCCGCTTCGATCCCGCGAAGGTTCCGGATGAACCCGGTTCTTCTGGCTGGTACAAACTCCGGGAGCATGACGTGGTGAACGGCTACGGCGTCTACGGGGAGGGCACAGACCGGCTGCGGATCGTGCATAACCTGATCGGGAAATGCCGTCACAGCGGATACTATCTAAAGCCTGTTCCGTTCCGGCATCACGGCCTGGAGCGGGGCGGAACATCCCGCGACGCACGGATCATCAACAATATCTTCTACGATTGCGGAGAGGCGGCTGTCGTCTTTCCGACCCGGGACAACACGGCGGAGGGCAATCTGTATGTGCGCATGCAGGGCGGTTATCTGCGGGTGATGTATCCGGAACCGGAAGTCTGTCTGAATCTTCCGGCCTGGCAGGAATTCTGCGGTTTTGACAGCGAAGGGCAGAACGGATGGTTCAACATCAGCGTGGATGAGGAAACCGGAGCGTTTTCCTTTTCCGCTGCGGAGGACAAGCCCTTCGGCTTCCGCAACGAGCTGGAGAAATTGAAAATGATCCTGAACCCGAAGGATATCAAACCGGTCGCGGCGGCACCGGACCTGCCGGGACGTACGAAAAAAACGGTACTGCCCGGACCGTTTTCTGAATTCTGATTTTATGGAGGACAGAACCATG
>CAMJTZ010000066.1 GCA_946408865.1 uncultured Clostridia bacterium | reverse complement strand
CTTTCTCATAACACCTGCAGGCAGAAGCATTGTGTTTATAAGTAAGCAGAAACATCTTGCGGCAGCCCAGGGTTTTCGAATGCTCATGAATAAACCGGACAAGTTCCGTTCCGTAACCCTGATTTTGCCATCCTTCCATAATGTCAATTGCGTGAAGATAGTATACTTTTTGCCCGTTTGGTTCATTCAGAACATAGCCGTAAGCAAATCCGACTGCTTTTCCGTTATCTGCAGCAATATAACCGTATGTGTTCTTTTCGTTCAAAAACGCCTTCAGCACAGCCTCATCGTATTTCGTATTCTCATCATCTATAAAGTCAAGCATCAGTGCAAGATTTTGTTCTGCTAATAGTTCACACTTCATACGCTTGCCTCCTCGGTTTTATCTATGAAATATATTATCAAACCCACCATGCTGTGTCCATCCGGCAAAATTCCGTCGCCAATCAACCGTTCGAGATCCTCAGCCGGAACCTTATAGCTCCCTGCCGACTGCAAGCCCGGTTCAACGGGAACTGTGGTCAGCCCAGAAATATTAAAGAGGCAGTCGAAAACCGCCAACATTTTTCAAACCGGCAAAATTTCCAGAGGAAAAAACCGGAAATTTACGGAAATTCACGGAAGTGGTATTTTCAAGTTCACCGCAAGGTGCCTCACCGCCACGCTGCAACCCGGCAGGTTGCAAACCGGAAAAAACCGGCACTTTCGCCAAAAACAGAAAACCCGGAAGCGTAGGAAAATCAACGCTTCCGGGAGTCGAAGTGGCGGGATTCGAACCCGCGGCCTTTTGGTCCCGAACCAAACGCGCTACCAAACTGCGCTACACCTCGACGCTGGAGCCGATGAGGGGACTCGAACCCCTGACCTGCTGATTACGAATCGGCTGCTCTACCAACTGAGCCACATCGGCACAACCAGCGACGGATATTATATCAAAGCATGGCAGGTTTGTCCAGCACAATTTTCCGCCGGGTTTTCGCCCGTCGGATCAGCCTTTTCCCTTACTCTTCCGGATCCAGGAACTGCATCAGGATAAAGCCGGTCTCTCCGTCCGTTTCAGCTTCGGCCCACTTTTCATGTTTGCCGTTAACGATTTCCCTGAGCACCAGCACCGATTGCCCCAGGGGAAGTTCCCGGATCCGGTGGCTTTCCGTGTCTGGCGACTGACACAGGCTGACTTTGTCCTCGTTTGTCACAGCATGCCGGTTGATGGATTTGCCTTCGGTTTCACCCACACGCGCCTGCAGGGATTCCTTTTCGGCCGTCAGCTGGTTCACCTGCTCCTGCAGCTGTTCAATCTGTTCCGCTTTTTCCTTGTTTTCCTCTTTCAGGTCGTTGATCGTCTGCAGCTGGGAAGCGCTCTGGTTTTTCAGCGCTGTCAGTTCGCTCTCCTTCTGTTCCATGGCGTTTTTCTTTTCCGCAATTTCCAGGTTCAGCGCTTCCATCCGGCTTTCCCGGTCCAGGCTTTCAGCAGAAAGACCGCCGATCAGGGTATCCTTCTGCGCGTTATCCGCATCGAGTTCCATAATCCGGGCCGCCTGATTCACGGATTTCCCCTTCAGGTCCTCAATCAGCGCATCATTGCGGATGCTTCCGGAGATAAAGAGAATACAGAAAACTGCTGCGATAATGCCCATCACCGCAATCCACAGAATCGCCGTACTCTTTTTCAATCTGATCTTCCTCCCGCGGTCCGGAAACTGCTTCTCAGCGGCTGAGCTTCTCCCTGGCCGAATCGATGGCGCGCTGCACCATCTCCGGTGCCGGGGCACCCGGGATTCTCCGTTTTTCAACGCAGGAAATCATGCTCAGATCGTCAAACACATCCGGTCCGAACGCCGGATGGAACTCCTGCAGTTCTTCAAGTTTCAGGTCCAGCAGCGCTTTCTTTTTGTCCAGGCAGTATGCCACCAGTTCTCCGACAACCCGATGGGCGTCCCGGAAAGCCACGCCCTTCTTCACCAGGTAATCCGCGCAGTCCGTGGCGTTGGTGAAGCCGCCGGAAGCGCCCCGTTCCATTTCTTCCTTCCGGAAGGTTACCGTCTTCAGCATCGCGGTGAAAACCGTCAGGCCCTTCACCAGCGTATCCCGGGTGTCAAAGAAGGCTTCCTTGTCCTCCTGCATATCTTTGTTGTAAGCCAGCGGGAGGCCTTTCATCACAGTCAGCAAACCCATCAGATGCCCGTATACCCGTCCGGTTTTTCCGCGGATCAGTTCCGCGACGTCCGGGTTCTTTTTCTGCGGCATGATGCTCGATCCGGTGGAGAACGCGTCATCCATCTCCACAAAGCGGAATTCATTCGTATTCCAGAGGATCAGTTCTTCGCAGAAGCGTGAAAGATGCATCATGCAGATGGATGCGGCCGCCAGGTAATCCAGCATGTAATCCCGGTCCGATACGCCGTCGAGGCTGTTTTCGGATACCGCGGAAAAGTCCAGCAGTTCCGCCACCCGCTCCCGGTTCAGAGGATAGGTGGTGCCTGCCAGCGCACCGGATCCCAGCACCATGACATCCGCCGCCGCGTATGCCTGGCGGAAGCGGTTCCGGTCCCGCAGGAACATCTGTACATAGGCCATCATATGATGCGCCAGCGTAATGGGCTGTGCTTTCTGCAGATGCGTATAGCCCGGCATGATCGTATGCAGATTGTCCTGCGCGATCTCCAGCAATGCGTTCAGCAGATCCTCCAGCATAGCTTCGGTTTCCCGGCAGGCAACCTTCGCGTACATCCGGGTATCCAGCGCCACCTGATCATTCCGGCTGCGACCGGTATGCAGACGTTTCCCCGCCTCTCCGATCCGTTCCGTCAGCAGCGTCTCCACATTCATGTGGATATCCTCCGCGTCGGTATGCCAGGTGATTTTTCCGTCCCGGGCGTCCTGCAGGATTCCCTTCAGGCCCTCCACAATTTTCTCCGCGTCCTTCGCGGGTATGATTCCCTGTTCGCCCAGCATGGTCGCGTGCGCAATGGATCCGGTAATATCCTGTTCAAACAGCCGCTGGTCAAAGGAAATGCTGGAATGGAAATCATCCACCAGCCCGTCCGTGGCTTTTCCGAACCGTCCGCCCCAAAGTTTCATCTTCAATCACACCTTCTGTAAGGATTTCCGGACGCCTCCGGGAACCAGCATGCCCTTGAAGGCCGCTTCGATCTTCGCTGCCAGCGGCGTCCCGTACAGATCCGCCGCGAAAATCACAGGATTGGACAGGACAGGCTTCAGTGCGCCTTCCGCGGTCTCCGGTTCACCGAAACGGACAGCGGCGAGCGCTTCCTGCAGGCTTTCCTTCATGGGATCCGGGGAAACATCCATCGGCTTTCCCTCGTCGTCCACCGCCAGTAGATAGCGCAGCCATGCGGCGATGGCCAGCGGAATGCCTTCCAGCTGATCCGCGGTGCCGTTCTTCATCCGGCTTTTGATGGTCTCGCCGAAGCGGATCGGTACCTTCTGGCTCGTGTCGCAGGCGATCCGCTGCGGTGTGTCCGGCATAAAAGGATTCGGCAGACGCTTCTCGAGCACTTCCTTCAGGAAGGCTTCCGGGCTCAGGATTCCCGGATCCGTCACGACCGGCAGTCCTTCCGTATAGCCGATCCGCTCCACGAGCCGTTTCAGATCTGCGTCCTTCATCTCGTCGGCGATCAGCGTATAACCCAGCAGGCATCCGTAAACCGCCAGCGCGGTATGCAGCGGATTCAGACAGGTGGTCACCTTCATGCGTTCCGTTTTGTTCACGGTATCCCGGTCGGTCATGTAGACGCCCGCCTTTTCCAGCGCAGGACGCCCGTTGGGGAACCGGTCCTCCACCACCAGGTACTGAGGGATTTCAGCATTGACAAACGGCGCGATAAACGTATGCTTCGACGTCTCCACCGGCGCCATATCTTCAAATCCCTCGTCCGTCAGCATCCGGGTAATGGACGGAGCCGGACGGGGCGTGATCTTGTCAATCATGGACCAGGGGAAGGAAACTTTGCTTTCATCCGCAAGCCAGTCCGCGAACGCTTTGTCCGCGTATCCGGCTTTCACCCATTCCCCGGCAATTTCCAGAACGGAGCTGCGCAGCTTTTCACCGTTGTGGCTGCAGTTGTCCATACTGACCAGGGCAATCGGGGCGGCTCCGGCCGCAAAGCGGTGCCGCATCAGGGCGGTTACGATGGACATGGCGTGACGCGCTTTTTCCGGTCCGTCCGCGATATCTGCGCGGACCACCGGGAAATATGCACCCTTCAGGTCCCGCAGGGCATATCCCTTTTCGGTGATGGTGAAGGAAACCATCTGGAGGGAAGGGGCCTCAAAAAACCGTTTCAGTTCGCCCCAGTCTTCCTCCTCCGCGGAAGAAGCCTTCAGTCCCCCGGCCAGAGAAGCGATAACTTCCCGCTCCGTACCGCCGTCCGGTTTCAGGGATACCATCAGCGTCAGGGAATCATAAGGCTTGTAGATCCGATCGATAATCTCGTAATCAAAGGTTTCCGCCGCCAGGATGCCGCGATCTGCAAGCCCGGCGTTCAGCAGGCGCTGCTGCAGTCCCGCGATAAACCCGCGGAAGATGTTCCCCGCGCCGAAGTGCACCCATATTGGCGCGTCTGCCGTCGCACGGATCATGGCCTCCCGGTCGTATGAAGGCAGCCGTACGCCGTGCTCCTCCCATGCCTTTGCCTGCTGCAGTCCCGCGTTTGTCAGCTTCATGTTTTCTGCTTCCTTTCCGCTCTGTCGCGTATGGGTGATCAGATCCCATACTTCCTTATTGTACATTGTACACGAAACCCCCGTTTTCGCAAGTGGTAGCCGGGCCCCCGAACCCCCGGAATCCTGCTTTTTTCGGCTTTTGTTCGCCTTGACATTCTTTATTTGAACGTTTACCATAACCGTAACGGAGACGGAAAAGAGGCGGTTTTTTGATCGTTCTGGGGATCGACCCGGGATACGCTCTGATGGGCTGGGGGGTCGTCAAGTCAGAGGGCAGCCGGATGCAGCTGGTCGCCTATGGCTGTATCGAAACCAAGGCCGGCGTCCCGATGCAGAACCGGCTGCGGACCCTGCAGCTCGGCGTACGCGACCTGCTTTCCATTTACAAGCCGGATGACGTGGCGTTTGAGGAACTCTTTTTCGCCCGGAATGTGACAACCGCGCTGATGGTCGGCGCCGCCCGCGGCGCTGCGATCATCGCCGCCGCAGAATATACCGAAAATCTTTACGAATATACCCCTATGCAGATTAAACAGGCCATTACGGGCTACGGCAAAGCCGACAAGAAACAGATTCAGCAGATGGTCAAGCTTCTGCTGAAGCTCGATGAGATTCCCCGCCCGGACGACGCGGCGGACGCCATCGCCTGCGCGATCACGCACTGCCAGGCCGGCGTGGCGAAGCACCAGTTCCTGATGAAATAAGAGGAGAATCCGCATGTATGCATTTATTGAAGGCGAAGTCTGCGAAAAACTGAACGGATCGCTCACCCTCCTGGCCGGCGGCGTCGGCTACCTGCTCAACTGTTCCAACAACACGCTGCAGGCCGCGCCCGCCCTGGGTGAAAAGATGCGGTGCCATACTTTCCTTTCCGTGCGGGAGGATGCGATGGAACTCTTCGGCTTCGCCACGCGGGAGGAAAAGGAGCTCTTCCTGCAGCTGACCTCCGTGAGCGGCATCGGCCCGAAAACCGCGCTCGGCCTCCTCGGTTCCATGCCCCTGCGGGACCTGAACCTTGCCATCCTCCTCGGAGATGTCAACGCCCTTTCCCGCGCTCCCGGCATCGGGAAGAAGACGGCGCAGCGCATCGCTCTCGAGCTGAAGGACAAGATTTCGCAGGCCGACGTCTCCGCCTCCGGCGGCAGTGTGCCGGCATCCGCTTCCGAAGTATTCACAAACAGCGATTCCGCTTCCGAAGCTGTGGAGGCGCTCATTGCCCTGGGTTATTCCTCTACGGAAGCCCGCAACGCAATCAGCCAGATCCGCGACCAGGCGGACACGCCGGAGGATCTGATCCGCCTCGCCCTGCGCGCCATGGCGGGAATGTAAAAGGAGCAGACAATGGATGACAGATTGATGAACAGTTCCTTCCTGGCGGAAGACAGTGCTGTGGAGCAGACGCTCCGTCCCCGCAGCCTGCGGGATTATGTCGGGCAAAAAGCCGTGAAAGACAGTCTCGGAATCTATATCGAAGCGGCGCTCTCCCGCCACGACGCGCTGGACCATATGCTGCTGTACGGTCCTCCCGGCCTCGGCAAGACCACCCTCGCCTGCATCGTTGCCGCCGAAATGGGGCAGAATATCCGCGTCACCAGCGGCCCGGCCATCGAGCGGCCCGGGGACCTGGCCTCCATCCTGAGCAACCTGAATGCCGGAGATGTGCTTTTTATAGACGAAATTCACCGTCTCTCCCGCCAGGTGGAGGAAGTGCTGTATCCCGCCATGGAGGATTATGCCATCGATATTATGATCGGCAAAGGACCGACCGCCCGGAGCATCCGAGTCGATCTGCCGAAATTCACTCTCGTCGGCGCGACCACCCGTGCCGGCCAGCTCTCCGCTCCCCTGCGGGACCGATTCGGCATGCTTTTCCGGCTGGAGATGTATACGCCGGAGGAACTGGCGCAGATCGTTCGCCGCAGCGCCGGCATCCTGAATGTGGACGCGGATGAGGACGGCCTGCTGGAGATTGCGCGCCGCAGCCGGGGAACGCCCCGGATCGCCAACCGCATGCTCAAACGCGTCCGCGACTATGCGGAAGTGCGTGCCGGCGGCCACATCAGCCGCGACGTCGCGCGCGAAGCGCTGAACATGCTGGATGTGGATGAGCTGGGCCTGGACAAGGTGGACCGGAATGTGCTCGGCTGCATGATGGATAAATTCAGCGGCGGTCCCGTCGGTCTGGATACCCTGGCCGCCACCACCGGGGAGGATGCTGTCACCATTGAAGATGTATATGAGCCGTATCTGATGCAGCTGGGCTTCCTGATGCGGACGCCGCGCGGCCGGATCTGCACTCCCGCCGCCTGGGCCCATATGAAAAAGAGCATGCCTGCTGCCGCTGAAGCGCAAATCAGGATGGAGATCTGACACCGCATGAAAACTGCTGATTTTGACTATAACCTGCCGGAAGAACTGATCGCGCAGACGCCCGTGGAGCCCCGGGATCACAGCCGTCTGCTCGTTTATCACCGGAAGGATCATTCCATTGAACACAGGCATTTCTACGACATCATTGATTATCTGAACCCCGGAGACGCGCTGGTTATCAACGAAACCCGGGTCATCCCCGCTCGCCTGCTCGGCGTCAAGGAGGATACCGGCGTTCCGGTCGAAGTGCTCCTCCTCCGCCGGGAAAACGCGACGGACTGGGAAGCGCTGGTCCGCCCCGGCCGTCGGCTGAAACCGGGCACCCGCTGTTCCTTCGGGGAAGGACTCCTGACCTGCGAAATTCTCGGCAACGTCGAGGAGACCGGCGGACGTACGGTCCGCTTCATCTACGACGGCGTCTTTGAGGAGATCCTGGACCGGCTGGGTGAAATGCCCCTTCCGCCCTATATTCATGAAAAGCTGCAGGACCGCACCCGCTATCAGACGGTTTACGCGAAGCAGGACGGGTCTGCCGCCGCGCCGACCGCCGGACTTCACTTCACTCCGGAACTGCTTGACCGTATCCGTCGGAAGGGAATCACCGTTGTTCCGGTGCTGCTGCATGTGGGGCTCGGCACCTTCCGCCCCGTAAAAGTCGAGGACGCAGAAAAGCACGTGATGCACAGTGAATTCTGCCAGATTACGGAGGAAGCAGCCCGGACCCTGAACGGAATCCGGGCTGCCGGCGGCCGCATCGTCTGCGTCGGAACCACATCCGTCCGCACACTGGAAACATTCTCCTCCCCGGACGGGACGGTTCAATCCGGCGCCGGAGATACCGCCATCTTTATCTATCCCGGCGTTAAAATCAAGGCGGTGGACGCCCTGATTACCAATTTCCACCTGCCCCAGAGCACGCTCCTGATGCTGGTCAGCGCACTGACCGGACGGGAGGAGGCGCTGCGTGTATACGGAATCGCCGTGGAGGAACGATACCGTTTCTTCTCCTTCGGCGACGCCATGCTGATCGACTGACAGGAGGCGCTTTATGGAAAACAACGGCTTCCAGAATGCCCTGCTTTACGCGTCTGTGGAATGCACCCTGTATACAACAGAGCATCCCCTCTTCCCGATCGCCCCGCACTGGCATTATTACGGCGAGATCGTCCGCGTTCACAAGGGATCCCTGAAAGTGCATCGCGGAAGCGCTGTCCATATTCTTTCCCCAGGGGACGCGATCTTTTTCAATCCGCTGACTTCCCATTCCCTGGATTACAGCCAGCCCGGCGAATCTGCATCCTATGAGGTCATCCGTCTGGATATGGAACAGTTCGGGGATCTTCCCTCCTATTCGCCGGACTTGCGGGGAATGCTTCTGGAGGCGGAACGCAGCGGCATGCCGATGCATTTCACCGCCAGAGAGCTTCATGAAATACATGTGGACAACATGATCGACATGTGTGTCCAGGAATACCGCAACCGTAACTATGGCTACGATCTGCGGATCCGGGCCCTGCTTTATCTGGTTTTCACCAGCGTAATCCGCCGGTGGATCGACGCCGGTTTCGTTCCCTTTTTTAATGATACGGCGACCACGGAGATCTACACTCTTCCGGCCCATATCGCCAGGCATATTCAGGAGCCTCTGAAAGTCGAGGATCTGGCCGAATACTGCGGCCTGAGCTATCCCTGGTTTGCCCGCAAATTCCACCAGATCTACGGCATCAGCTGCAAGGAGTATATCGAGAAAGTCCGCCTTAATCGTGTGGAACACTATCTTCGGTTCACGGACTGTGATCTGAACTACATCAGTCAACACACCGGATATTCCGACTGCAGCCACCTTGTCCGTGATTTCCGTAAGCTCCGGAACACCACTCCCGGACAGTTCCGCCAGGCTTGCCGGTCAAAGCTTCAGAGGCAGGCCAGTTTCCCCAAAACTATTGACATACAAAAGGAAAACGGATAAAATGAATTTTGTTCGCGAGTCTTCAAGGCTTGATGCGGAACATGCAGGTGTAGCTCAATGGCAGAGCTCCAGCTTCCCAAGCTGGTCACGTGGGTTCGATTCCCATCACCTGCTCCAACCCGCATCAATGACTCGGAAGCAAATAATATGCATTCGCTTTTGAGCGAGGATAACAAGAGGAGGAAACCCCAATGGCAAAAGGACATTACGAGCGGACTAAACCCCATGTAAACATCGGCACCATCGGCCACGTTGACCATGGCAAGACCACCCTGACCGCGGCCATCACCATGACCCTGGCTCTGAAGGGCGAAGCGCAGGCCATGCGTTACGACGAAATCGACAAGGCTCCCGAAGAGAAAGCCCGCGGAATCACCATCAACACCGCGCACGTCGAGTATGAAACCGCGAAGCGTCACTACGCTCACGTGGACTGCCCCGGCCACGCTGACTATGTTA
>CAMJTZ010000065.1 GCA_946408865.1 uncultured Clostridia bacterium | reverse complement strand
CCCCACCGTGTCTGCAACCAGCTCATCCCGCACGGCGTCTATGTTCTGCGGATATGTCTTCCGGCAGATCACATGCGTCAGCTCGTGGTACCGGCGGATCGTGTCGCTCCGTTCCGTCCATTCCGCTTCGCTGAATCCGGCTTCCGCCGCGCTCACATGGCTGTACGGTCCGCGGGAGAGCACCACCAGCATATCCTGGTAATTCTTCCGGTCTGCGGTGAAACGCCGGAATTCCTCGTTCTGCTGCTCCGGCGGGAAAGCAGCCACGTGCGCGTGGATTCGCGGCCAGTTGAAAACCGTCAGCATCGCCGCGCCCTGGCTCGGCGGCACCGGTGCTTTCGGCCCCTCCTTCGCGCCCATCAGCCCCCGGATCACCCGCTCAAAATCCCGCCGGTTCCCCAGGGTGACCGTCCGTACCGGCCCGGCCGGCGTCGTCTCCGTCTCATCCCGGTCTTCATCGCTCCCCCGGTAATGCGAAAGATCCCGGGTTTCCGGGTCTTCCCCCCGCAGATATACCTTCCTGTATTCCTCCTGATCCGCGGTCTCCGGATCCAGGTATAAAACCGGATAATCCAGTGCCAGCGCCCTGATCACATGCAGTGAATCCATCAGGCATGATCCCCCTTCCGTTGCGAAACCCGTCTGTTTCACAGGATAGCATCTACCCTGTTGATTCTCCCGCCGCATGCAAAATCCTTCCTCTGTTTTGATAAATTACCCTGTGCGGAAGAAAACAGGCGCACAATGCAGGGTTCGTTTTTCCTGAATTTCCGGATTATCTGATTTGTTTAAGTAAAGGCCATAAATTTGTCATTAATTTGTAATAATTATTTACTGCCCTCCATCCGCTGTCCTGCGTATATACAGATGTCCGAGCAATAAAGACTCCGGCAAAAGGATCAAAGATAAAGAATCTGAAAGGAGATCAGAACAATGGAAAAGAACGAACTGAACCTGAACGAAATGGAAGCTGTATCCGGCGGCAGAGGCGGCTACGCCAAGAAGCCCAGCCCGCGCCTTGGCTGCGATCTGTATCAGATCCAGAAGAACGATACCCTGATCCGCATCGCGAAGCGCTACGGCGTCACCTGGCGTGACCTGAAGGAAATGAACGCGGACGTCATCAAGAATGCCAACGACATCACCGACGGCTACTGGATCTACGTTCCCGGTCCCCATGCCTGATCCCCGGAAAGGATTTCATAACCCGGCAGAATCTTCTTCATAGAAACGGGCTCCCGTGAAAGCGGGGGCCTCTCCTTCTGTCCGGGCCGCGATCCAATAAATCCCCTTTGAAGGAGCGACAGATAATATGTTCAGAAAACTGACCGCTGTTCTCACCGCGCTGGTCCTGATGCTCACCTCCTGCGGTGTTCTGGCGGAATCCGCGGACGCCTCCCCGGACATCCGGGGTCTTCCCGCCGGTATGGATAAAAACATCCCCTTCCATCAGGAAAACGGAAAACTGACTTTTGTGGGCGGTTCCATCACGGCGGATCCGGTCCGGAACACCGCGGACGCGATGCGCGTGGTCAAAGAAGCGCTCCCGGCCGTCGGTGGAAATCAGGATACCGCATTTGAGCTCTGGCGTGTGATGAAGGACACCGTCGGGAATATTTACTATATCTTCCAGCAGGTGCACAGCGGCTGCCTGGTTCTCGGCGGCAGCGCGAAAATCATCACCGATCCGGCCGGCAATATGCTCGGCATGACCTGCAGCGTGATCCCTGCGGAAAACAGTGGAGACATCTCCGATGGCGAAAGCATCTCCGGGAAGCAGGCGGAAGAGATCGTAATGGATCACGCGCTGAAGGACGGCCCGGCGGTAACCCTGGTTGAAGGCCTGACGATGAAAGTCGTGCAGCCAGTAGACAGGGAACCGGACCTGACAGCGGATGTCATTGAGAGCCGCTACGTCTGGGTGGTCTATACCAGCAATCCCTCCGCCAGTCTGAGCGGTGTGGATCTCCCGTACCTGGCCCATTACGTGACAATGGACGGAACCTATCTTTACAGCCTGCCGACCATCATCCCCGGAGACGCAGCGGGTGCAGCCGGCTATCCTTCCAGGTATGTGTTCGAATTCATGGAACCCGTGGAATACACAGGCTATGTGGATTTTTCCGACGGTACGGAGCATGAAATCTCCGTCACCCTGATGCGGGATACCCGCACCGGCATGTATTACCTCGGGAATATCGAGCGCCAGATCATCGTGGCGGACTGCTGGAATTTCCTCTATAACGGAGGGCGGGTGGTTCTCGAGTACAGTCCGGACAACCTGGAGTGGGACCAGACCAGCCTGCTCTCCCTGTACAATTACTGCAAAGTCTGGGATTTTTTCAGCGAAATCAGCTGGCGGGGCAGCGACGGCGCAGAAACGCCCATGATTATTCTCAAGGATTTCTGCGATGAGCATCACAATCCCGTGGACAACGCGGCCTACGCCGGCCGCATCTATGGCTACGAGGCGTTCCTGTCCAGTTCGGTCAACAATATGGCCCAGTGTCTGGATGTTTGCGCCCACGAGTTCACCCACTGTGTGACAGCCACCGCGACGACCTATAATTCCTATATGAACGATTACGGCGCCATCAATGAAGGCATCAGCGACATCCTGGGCAATATCTGTGAGATGATGACCGCCCCGACCGGAGATACAGCCTGGGAGATCGCTGAAAGCGCGACCCCGGTCCGCTCCATGAGCGACCCGCATAAATACCAGCAGCCCGAATACGTCTGGGACATTTATTACCGCGCGCAGGTGAAGGATCCGACCGATACCAATGACCGCGGCGGCGTCCATTCCAATTCCTCGCTGCTCAGCCGTATTGCGTATCTGCTCTGCACGGAAGGCGGCATGCCGCTCCAGGACGCGCAGGCCTTCTGGTTTGCCGCGGACTGCGCGATGGTTCCCGCTTCGGATTATGCCCAGCTGCGCGTGCTCCTGCCCTGGGTGCTGCACATCACCGGACTGGATGCTTACCGGAGCACGCTGGAAAAGGCTCTGCAGGAGACCCGCCTGGGCGAGAAGCGGATGCCGGACACCCTCGGCGGCGACCGCGCTCTGCTGGAGCTGGATCTGCCAGATAATGAAGTCTTCAATAACGGCAAATGGGCGCTGCAGATCATCAGCCTCAACGTTGAAAACCTCGTCAGCCTTGTACATCAGATCAAGGAGGATCTCCTCTCCGGCAATCTGGAAGGCTATCCGTCCGTGATCCGGGAGCTGTTTGCCCCGGCTCCGGAGGCGGAAACGGAGGATTCCGGCGGCCTCCTGGATCTGCTCTTCGGCCTCTCCGGGGAGGAAGCAGCGGATCATGAAAAAAATCCGGAGCAGGAAGCAGCAGACCGGGAAGTTGCCGTAAAGGAAGCCGCGGACCGGAAAGAGCTGCTGGACTGGGCGAATTCGAAACTGCAGGAAACACTGTACCTGGATATGGGTTCCGCCGGGCCGGACGGCCACGTTATCCGGGCCATGAGCCAGCCCGGGCGGACCCTTCCGGTTCTGCTTTATCTGTCCGCGGATCCCGGCGGAGCGAAGATTGAACGGATGAAAATCGTTCTGTACCTGAACGGGCGCTGGTATGATGTCACCGCATCGCTCCCGGATCCCGGCAAAGACGGGGAATCCGAATTCGGAGACCTGCTCAGCTCCGTCGTCAGCAGCGACTTTGCCGCGGACGTGCTCCGCCTGCTGGGCGAAAGCGCGGATCTTTCCGCCGTTGCGAACGCCTTTACGCTCAATGTCGAGGACGGCGCCACGGTCCGGATCTCCGCCGAAGGTCTGGACAAAATCACGCTCGATGCCGGAATCCGGAATCTGAATCTCTCCGGGGGCGAGGAGCTGAACAACCGGAAATCCCGCCCGAAAATCCCTGAAGAAGAATAATAAAACCAGGCCGGGGGTGTATCCTGCGTCCCCGGCCTTTCCTGTGTCTTGTATTTTGTTCTTTCCTTCTGTCTGCTGTCTGCGGCTTACTGATACGGCGTGTAGAACCGTTCCACGCGGATCAGACCGCCTTCCTCATTAAACATGACATACACGTTGTCCGTGCTGAAGTCGACTCCGTCGATCTGCTGCAGCATGGCTTTGAGTTCCGCGGCGGTGTGTTCCACCGGCTTGTCCAGCGGCTGGCCGTTCTCCGCGTTAATCCCGTCCACGAACACCAGGGTGTCCGGAATCTCCATGGTCCAGCTTTCCGCCACTTCATACAGCGGCATGCTCATGTCGCTGACAGCCATTTCGGATCCTTCCGTAGCGTCCAGGTAGTAGACGTCGTTGATGCAGATCGTGTCCTTTTCCATGTGCAGCGTTTCCACCGTCACCTTGTCCGTGCCGATCTGGATCGTGCTCCCGACCTTCAGGCTTTCGGCAATCTCACGGGGGATCATGATCCGTTCCGTAATGTCCACAAGCACGGTGTTGTCCGTCGGATCAAACTCCGACAGCCGTGCCGTATACTTCGTATCCGCGTCGTTTTCCGGCATCGGGTCGGGCTCTTCCTCGATCAGGTCCCCGACGCCCATGGCCCGGGTTACCTGGATCCGGACGCTGTCACGGATACCGCTTCCGTCGTCCGCGAGGGCCGTAATCCGTACCGCGCCCCGTTTGACGCCGGTGACGGTGCCGTTCGCGTCCACCGTCGCGATGCTTTCATCGGAAGAGAGCCAGGTAACCGTCTGCACGTTCGCTTTCTCCGGAACCACTTTCGCTGACAGGGAAATCGTCATCCCGGGCTCCACATGCTTGACCGGGGCTTTGATGGTGATTTTCCGGACAGGCTGGAAAACGATCACCCGGACCAGCTGCTCCGCGGCCGGTTCTTTTTCCCGGATCAGGTGTACCACGGTCTGGCCAGTTTTCTCGCCGGTCAGGGTTGTGCCGATCACGCTGACGATCTTGCTGTCCTCGGAATATGCGGTGATCTTCGCGCTCTTGACCGTCTCCGGCAGCGTTCTGATCTGCATCTTCATATGCTTCTTGTGCCTGAGCAGGATGACCGGAAGCTTCTCCTGTCCTTCAGGCGCCGGAACGCCGAACTGCTCCACAAACGCGTCGCCTGCCTGATAAGCCTGCGATACGTCCAGGGTTACCGCCGCGGTCTGCTCCGCATACGCCGCCGTGCACACGCACAGCATCGCCAGTGCCATCAGGAAAATCAGTATTTTTCTCATTTTGCGGGGAACCTCCTTTTATTTTTTTCTGTCCCGTCCGGTATCACAGGAAAGAAATTCTTTTTGCTTTGAACGCTGTCAGTATATCCTATATTTTTAAAAAAATAAAGAAAAACATCATTCTCCGGTAAATTGCTTTGGTTTTGTTACGCATTGTGATAAAATACTCAACCGAATGAAGTCACCAGATCCCCCGCACAGCAAAACACCCTGCCCGCACAGTCAGATGCATTCCCGCGAATTCCGGAAAAACAATTCCGAGGTGAGCATTTATGAAGCAAACCCTGAAACGCTGTCTGCTGCTGATCCTTGCGGCGGCAGTCCGGGAGATTACGTGCGGGTTACGCTGGATTTTGACAAGCTGATTGAAAAGCTCTGCTCCGGTGAAAAAATCGTTGTATCGGAAGTCATGAAGCCGACACCCACGCCAACACCCACGCCAACACCCACGCCATCGCCCACGCCCCGTCCCCTGCCGCCAACCGGCGACAGCGCGACGCCTCTCCTGTGGGCCGGGCTGATCCTGACGGGACTGCTTGGTCTGGCTGTTAGCATCAGGGGCAGAAAATCCACGCAAAAAAAGAAATAAGGACATAAAATTGCCCCCGGCGGATTGCACGGTCCGCCGGGGGCTGGGGGAAGAGGATAGAAGGATTCCTTGAAGAAGTCTGTGCTCTGTCTTAGCCGTTTCCGCCCGGTACGTAGATGTAGTAGCCCGTCGTGATATCATTCTTGTCCGGAATGACGTCCGCGTTCAGGTCCTGCAGGTGCATCCAGGTGGTGTGGTATTTCTTCGCGATCTTGATCAGATTGTCTCCGGCCTTGATCCGGTAGATCTCAAGTCCCTCAATTGTTGCCGGGGGCTTTCTGTATCCGCCGCGGCCGCCTACTGCATTCTCCAGTTCATTGACATTGACTTCGTTCATTTCCATTGTTTTGATCTCCTCTCAAATGTTTTTATCTTTTTCACTGTCCTGTGTTATTCACCTGACACCTGTATATACGCATCAGGATGTTCCTGTGGCAGTGAAACAGGAACTTTTTTCAAACTTTTTTCCGGGCCCTTTTTTCGGGCCCTTTTCATAATCTGACCGCCTTTATTATTTCGCCATCTCCTGCCGGTATTCCTCCGCCATTTCCGGTATATTCGTCACAATCTCCGTTTCCGTCCGCTGTTCCCAAAACCTCACTTTTTTTCACTTCAGGGAACAGTATCCGCCTATTGTTTGCTAAGACATTCTGGCAAACGGTGAATTGTTTCATGTCTTCGTTGCAGATTTCTTATTCTTCTCGTGGTAGTGTTTATCAATCCATTACTACGACGATTTTTCCATCCACACCTTTTTCCTGGGCTTTGATGGCCTGCTTAATATCTGAGAACCTAAAGGAGGCCCCAATAAAGGGTAAAATGTTGTGCTGATCGATAAAAGCAAAAATCCTGTCTATCGTTTCCTGCGCAGGAAAGTTTGAGAAGAAACCGGTGAGATAACAACCGTTTGGGATTTCTTTTATCGGATCGAATCCATTCAGATAGTATTCCCCGCCTAAAATTCCGGTATTGCAAACAATTCCTCCATGGAAAAGATGACTGAGTGAATTCCTGATGGTCTTTGGGCCAATCAGTTCCAATATCTTATTTGCGTAAAAACCATCCGGCAGCTTGTTTTCAGGATCAAAAACAGCATTACAGCCCAGGTCAGTAATCAGATGCATTTTTTCTTTTTTGTGCGTTGTTCCGTACACTTTACATCCGAGAGCCGTTGCGATCTGCATTGCGGCATAGCCCAGCGCAGAGGTGGCACCTCTGACAAGAAGCGTATCAGACGGCTGCAGGTTCAGGCATTCAAACAAAGACCCCCATGCAGTAAAGAAAGTTTCCGGAATGGCCGCCAGATGCGCTGCGTCAAGATTTGAGCAAATATGAAACAGTTTCTGCACAGGTAAGACAGCATATTCTTCATAGGAACCATTAAAATTCCTTCCGAGTCCGCCCATAAGCGAACAGACCAGATCACCTTTTTCAAAACCTTCGTCAAGGGACTCTTCGACAATTCCCACGCATTCAATCCCCGGTACAACAGGCTTGCTGATATAATCCGCGCGTATTTCGTTTACGCGAAGCACCAGCTCCGAGTGGTTCATGCCAAAGGCCAATATCTTTGCAAGCACCCACCCTTTTCTGGCTTTCGGCATTTCAATTTCTTCAAGGACAATATCATCACTGTTGGTAATATCTCTCAAGACTACGGCCTTCATTCTTCAACCTCCATCCAGCACTGCGGATCTGCATCGTACATATTATGTGTATATCCGTAGGTGACGGACGGACAGCCGCGACAGTATGCTTTCAGCTTGCACTTGCTGCATTTTACGTATTTATCATACTGCCTGTATTCATCAAACTTCGTTGAAGTCCACAGGTCATACAGACTCGTATTCATCACCGATCCCACTTCCGATTCCATTCTTCGGCAGGCATAGACAGCTCCTGTGGGCAAGATTGTCAAGTGGTTCCGGCCACAATTGCAGCCATCCGGAATTGTGTCGGCAGGGAGATGCTCATCCGGGTTAAACAGCCCTTTTTCGTATTTGTATAAAGTCCACAGATGATCCTTCAGGTGATAAGTCGTTTTAGAGTCCTTGTGGGCAGAATAACGTTCGAAGCACGCATCCATATAGGCTTTGTACTGCTGCGGGGTCATGTGGATATCCGGATCATATGCCTTTTCAACGCTTGTAGGACAATAACGTCCAACAGCATAGACATCAACACCGAGTTCGTCAACCAGATCGATCAGGGCAGGAATCTCTTTGTGATTCGTTTTTGAAACAGTGGACATAACCGCTGCCCACATTCCCGATTCTTTTATGATCTTAATTGCGTCAAGCGTAGCCTTGAAACTGCCCGGTTTACGGAACATATCGTGCGTTTTTTCCAAACCGTCAAGGGACACCTGGTATTTGACACAGCCAAGGTCATGCATCTTTTTACAGACATCCAGGGTCAGGTGAAAAGGGTTTCCCATAATGCAGAAACGCAGTTCCTTCTCATGAAAGTATTCAAGCAATCTCCAGAAGTCCGGGTGAAGAATCGGATCACCGCCGGTAAGGTAGATATACGGGATTCTGTTGATTCTGTCACAGAAGTCGATGATCTGATTCGTGACATAAACCATATCATCGAAGGGCATCGTAATCAGTGCGGGATGCCCTTCAGAGAAAATATAACAATGCTTACACCGCTGGTCGCAATAGTCAGTGATGTGCCATTGAATTGCAAAATAACTCTTCATACAAAATACGCCTCGTTATAAAAACGAAGGCGCCAATTCACCCGGAATTGACGCCTTGCTTTTTTACTTTGCTTCCGGGTCTTTTGCTCCGCAAGCGGGTGCGGGTTCCGGATCTTTCGCTCCGCAGGCAGGCGCGGGCTCAGGATCTTTTGTTCCGCAGGCAGGGGTTGGTTTGGGATCAGCTGTTCCGCAAGCTGAGCTTGCTACTTTTTCGTCAAACATGGTATTTTCCTCCTTTCATAGATTCCATGGATATTTTACAGAGCCGGCAGGAAGAAAGCACTGGTCAAATATAGACTAAGTGTCGGATTTTGTGTTATGATCAGGGTAATTATAGATGAGGAGTCTCTTTCATGAATCAGTATAAGGAAGCCAGAGAACGCACAAAAGCCAAAATTGAAAATGCGTACTGGAATTTAATGATGAATAATGAACGGATCACGGTAAAGAAAATCATCGAAAAAGCCGGTATTCACAAGTCAACCTTCTATTTTTACTATGATTGGGTCGATGATGTTCTGGCAGAGATCAAGACGCGCATGATGAATCTGCTGGTTTCCACTGTTGAGAGCGGAAACCGGGACAGGGGCGACTTCCGGCAGATCATGATCGAAATGCGAAAGATGTTTCGGGAGAACCGAAAATATCTCGTTCCGCTGGTTCTGGAACAGCGCGGCGGAGAGTTTGCCGTAAATTATCGGGAATATATCAAGGAGCATTTTGCGGAAGATATTGGGTTGGATTACAAAACCGGTAATGACGTAAAAAATGATGTGGCAAACTGTGTCCTTGCCGGGCTGGTAGAAACAATGCTGTATGAGTTGTCCAGCGAGATCATTCCAGATGAGTTCACTTATAAGATCGGTGACGGTATCATCAAAAAAGGCGTAGCCAGGACGCTAAACGAAGATCTGAACATCAAGTTCGGAAAGTAATCAAAGTGAACTTGATGATTCGAATCTCTGCCTCCAATGAAACGGAAAATCAATAGTTATTGATAATACACATCAGATACAGGATTACAGATAAAGAGTAAGCGCTTTGTCCAGACACGGTAAAGCGCTTTT
>CAMJTZ010000064.1 GCA_946408865.1 uncultured Clostridia bacterium | reverse complement strand
CTGCGCGAAGCGAATCATGTTCCGGTTGTAGCCAGTGGTTATGAGATAGGCTTTTTCCCGGTGCGCTTCCATCAGGCCGCTCAGGATGAAGCTGCTCAGCTCCCCGATCTGGACGTCCGATGCCGTCAGGTCAAACAGAACGCCGGAATCGCGCTCGACAACGAGCACCGATCCCTCCTCAAAAAAGAGGGAAAGCTCAATCAGAAGCGGTTTCTTCGTCTTTTTGTTTCTTTCGAGAATGGTCAGGCCGATTTCTTCAATGAAAAGGGCCGCATTGTTGGCTGCTGTCCGCTTGTACTGATGAGCAAGCAGGCTGTCCCGTACCTTGTCCGACAGGTGCGCCGCGTTCTCGGGCGTAAGGGTATCGTCCATGACCACAATCTCGGAATCCATATCCTTCAGCAGGTATGGGAAATTCTCCTTCCCGAACCGCAGGTACACATAGGTGTAGGCAATCACCAGCGTCAGGATCGGCGACGCCACAAAGCCTGCCCACAGTCCGTTCACCCCGAAGATCATTCCCCCGAGAATCGGCAGGAGAATGTACAGGATGCCGTTCTGCAGGCACGCGAAGCTGGTCGCCATGGCAATTTTGTCCACCAGCATATAGTACGATGTCGTCAGCGATACCGCGCTGCAGAAGGTAAACCCGAGGGATACAATCCGGAGCGCCGTGATCGCCGGAGCCAGCGCCGCTTCCTCCCGGATTCCGAACAGACCGCAGAACTGCTTCGTGAAAATCCAGATCAGCGCGGTAACCACCACGCCCTCCGCAATTGCGGCCTTGACGCCGGATTTCATGATCCGTTTGATCAGTACAGGATTCTTCTCCCCGAAGTAGGTGCCGATCAGCGGCTGGAGCGCCATGCCCACGCCGTCCATCACGACGCTGAACTCAACCAGGCTGACCACCACCGCCAGGGTAACCTGCGCGGCGTTGCCGAAGCGGCTGGATACAAAGCCGATCATCACGTAGTCCATGATGCCCCAGCAGATATAGACGGAGGAGTCCACAATGCTGTAGCGGGATGTCAGCAGGAAGTCCCTGAAGGACAGGTGCCATTTGAAGCGCAGCGTGTTTTCCTTCCGGAAGTAGTGCCAGAAGCAGGTCAGAATTCCCAGGCTGTTGCCGATGATGGACCCCAGAATGATTCCCTTCATGCCCATGAACCGGGTCAGGATGATGGAAGCAATGATGTTCCCGCCGATCTGGAATCCGTAGCAGATGTTGTTGCACAGCTCGTCTCCGTCGCTGTAGACCATCTGCTCCAGGTAGAAGATAACAATGGTCAGGAAGGCGTTGATCGGAACCAGGTGGTAGTACTCCAGCGCCCGGTCCAGAATCTCGCCCGTGATGCCGCTTACGGCGAAATACGTATTCTGCAGTATGAGAATCAGCAGTGCGGAGAGCAGGCCGATGCCGATGCTGATGATCAGGCCCTGGCTGTAGATTGCGTTCGCCCGGTCTTTCTTCATGGCGCCGACTTCCCGGGTAAAGACAATCCCGACGCCGGTGGATACCAGGTCCCCGAAAAAGGTCACAATAGCCGTCACCGGGGTGATCGCGTTGATCCCGGCGACGCCGGTCGGGCCGATAAAGTGTCCGGCAATGATGCTGTCGCTGAGCAGCATCAGATACATCACGGCTTTGGTAAAGGTGCCGGAAATCAGCATGGAGCTGAATTTTTTCTCGCAAAAGCCTTTTTTCATCTGTCAGTCTCTCCAGTCAGCTGCAGCTGCGCGCTGCGTGGTTTCAGACACCGAAGACCGCGTCCAGGCCCGTGTTCTGCAGCACGTCCAGGAAGTTTTCTCCCACGTTGCTCAGTTTCATGTCGCCGCCTGCGGCTTTCATTTGCTTGAAGGAAGCCAGCAGCACCCGCAGTCCGGCGGAAGAGACATAGTCGCATTCCTTGAAATCCAGGGTCAGTTCCTTCACGCCGCCCAGTTCCTTGTCCAGGAGCGCGGTCAGTTCCGGCGCGGTCAGGGTGTTGAGCTCACCGGAAAGGTGAACCGTCAGCTGGGATCCGTTTTTGTCCGCGGTCAGTGTCATTTTTGTTTCCTCCTCAATTCTTTATATGTTTTGTCAGGATTCTTCGTGGAGCCTTCTGCGCATCATCAGCCGATTGCATCCGTCCCGGTATTCGTATTCCAGTTCATCCACCATGGTTTTCACCATGTAGATCCCCAGGCCGCCGATACCCCGTTCCTCCCCGGAAAGCATGATATCCGGATCCGCTTTTGCCAGGGGGTCGAAGGGCGTTCCGCCGTCGATCAGGGTAAAGGTTGCCGTGTCATTCTCCACGCTGCCGCGCATTTCCACCCAGCCGTCTCCCGCCGGATAGGCGTACAGGGTCTGGTTGACATAGATTTCTTCCACGGCCATGCGCAGCTGCGTGCGTGCCTTGCCGGAACAGCCGTTGGTGTCCAGCAGCAGGCTGACAAAGGCCAGGATCAGATCCATGCCTTCGACCTTGGCGGGGATTCTGATTGTGTATTCGCCGGTCATCGTTTTCCGCTCCTCTCCATAGGACATGCTTTTACTGGATCGTCAGGATCACCATGGTGATGTCGTCAAACTGGGGAACCCCCGTGGCGAATACGTTCACATCCTCGAAAACGCGGTCCAGCACTTCCTCGCCCGGGCAGTCCCTGGCGCCGTCGAAAACTTTTTGCAGGCGCTCGTTGCCGTAAAGGTTCTTCCCCTTGTCATGGGCTTCCACAACGCCGTCGGTAAACAGCAGCAGCCGGTCGCCCGGCTCGAGCTGGATTTCTCCCTGCTTGTAGCGCGTGAACTCGATACCGCCCAGGAACAGTCCGTGGTTCACTTTGATCTCCTCACAGGGTTGGCCCTTGCGCTGGAGCATCGGATAATTGTGCCCGGCGTTGGTGTACTGGAGGGTCATCGTCCGGGTATCCAGAATGCCGATCCAGGACGTCGCGAACATCCCCGCCTCGTTGTTTTCGCACAGGCGGGCGTTGACGGCGGTGAAAATTTCCGACGTGCTTCCCTGGGTCAGCGCGTAGTCCTTGATCATCGTTTTGGAAGTCATCATGAACAAAGCCGCCGGCGTGCCCTTGCCGGATACATCGGCGATGAGGAAGCAGATGCGGTTTTCGTCGATGGCAAAGTAATCGAAGAAATCGCCGCCCACTTCCTTGGCGGTATGCATACTGGCCCGCAGGTTCACGTTCGGATGGCCCGGGAACTCCGGCGTGACGGTCGGCAGGGCGTCGGTCTGGATGCGGGTCGCCATGTTGAGCTCCGTCTCCGTGGCCGCCAGCTTATTGCTCTTCTCGTTGAAAATAATGCAGTACATGATGATCAGGGAGACCAGGATCATTCCGTACTGGGAAGCTTTGCCGAAGGTTCCGCCGACCATGATGTAATTGATCAGCGGCAGGATGATGAACGTCAGGCCGGCGATCTTCTGATTGACCGGGCGTTTGCACCGGAGAATCAGGATCACCGCAATAACCGAGGTCACGATGAGGCAGATATCCTCGATGATGGAAAGATCGGAGCTCTGATAGAATCCCTGCGCGTTGAAGGAGAAAGTCAGCGGGTAGAAAATATTGATCAGGAGGATCACGGCCTCCCCCGCCATCAGGATCGGAATCCCTTTATCCGCCCACAGCGCGAGCTTCCCTTCAAAGCCGAGGGTGCTCCGCACATACTGGTAGAAATAGTAGATCATCAGCAGGTCGAACAGCTTGCTGAGCATCGCGAAGATGAAGGGAAGCACGGTCTGCCCCGGAATGCCCGTCGTGAAGTAAAGCAGGAAATTAACAGCGAACCCGGCGCTGACAAAAACATTCAGGAGCCGGAACGCGTCTGTCCCTTCCCCTTTCTGCTTCATGCAGCCATAGAACAGGCCTGCGGAAACCAGCGCCCCGATCGCATCCACGCCGCAGTCGAAAAAATAGGTCTGCATCCGTGAATAAGCATCCGGATTGATGAATGTCACGCTGGTCAATACAAGTGCAAGCAGCGCGACTGCCACTGTAAATCCCAGTCCGAACAGTGACATGTTTTTCTTCAGCTTTTCAATCATCGTGATCCCGGACCTCCCGATGCATCATTTTTCTGTCAGTCAGGAACAATCATGGCGCATGCTTCCGTTCAGCTGCGCGCATACAGAAAAACGCTATTCCGATACGGACAGAGTATTGAAACTCTTTTTTTGGTAGTAAATGACAGAAATACTATACTTTTTTTGATTCCGCCGTCAAGGCATTTTATTCTTTCTCCGCGCCGACGGAAACGATCCGCCCCTGGCCGTAGGGATTATCGTACCCCTCTCCGACCACGCCGCTCAGGGCGTCCCGGATGTAATCAATCAGCACCTGGTTGTCCAGCTTCACGGATTCCTGTACAACCGTGCATCCGTCGAACATGGTATATCCGTCGCCCTTGTTCAGCAGCTGGTAGTCGATGGATGCCAGTGTGTAGGTTTTCGCGGGATCCAGCGCTTCGCCGCCCACCAGCACATTGCGCACCCGGCGTTCTTTGGATGCGTCGACCCCGGAGAACATGCCGTTTTCGTCTGTCGTCACCGGAGATTCTATGGTGGCGTCCACTTCGAAGGTAATGCCGGAAACCTGTTCGAATCCGCCAAATTCGCCCGGAAGCGCATGTACGGACCATTCCAGGGCGTCCAGCACCTGCTGGCCGGTCACTTCGATCACGGTCAGGCTGTTGCCGAAGGGATGTACTTTCAGGATGGCGCCCAGGGTCAGGTCGCCCGCCTTCAGTTCCGTGCGGATGCCGCCGCCGTTGATCCAGGCAATATCCGTGCCGCCGGCCTGATTGCGGTACGCGTCCGCGCACAGGTCTCCCAGGTTGGTTTCCGTCCGGCGGACAATGCGGATGGGCTTTCCTTCTTCCGTAACGGCGGTCGGATCATTGATCACCAGGTCCACCGCGCTCTTCGCCACCACTTTCGTGAGGTTTGCGTTCAGCTCTTCCGTCGCTTTCGCCACGGCTTCCGAGCCGGCATTCTGCAGTCCGAACAGTTCGGGAGCGGCAGGCGTTTTCCTGTCCCAGCTCAGCAGGGCCGTATCCATGGTGCCGTCCGGCTGGATGGTCAGGGCGCCGATGGTATCCAGTTTCGTGCCGCAGGCCTGGCGGATCACGTTCTCGCCATCCTTGTTTTTCATGACCACCTTGTCGTAGTCATGGCTGTGGCCGTCGAACACGACGTTGATGCCGTTCGTGTTGGCAATCACGTCGTTGTATCTCCAGGGAATGCATTCCTCCTCGTTCCCCAGGTGGGCAATCAGGATCACGTACTGGGCGCCTTCGGCGCGGACGCCGTCCACTGCCTTCTGCACAGCCTCGTACAGCTTCCCGCCGGTCTTGTCCTGGAAGAAGCCGTAGATATACTCGCCCGCTTCATTCATGAAATAGGTGGGCGTGGAGGAACGGAGGGTGTCCGGCGTGGTCACGCCGACAAACCCGATCTTGACGCCGTCGAATTCCCGGATGGTATAGGGCTTGAAAACCAGCTCGCCTTCCTTGTTGAAGTTGCAGCTGATATATTCGTATTTTGCCCTTTCCGCCAGCTTCAGGAACTCCTGCACGCTGTAATCGAAATCATGGTTGCCGGGAATGGCGATGTCATATCCCACTTCGTTCATGATATCAATAATCGCTTCGCCGCGGGTCATGGTGCCCACCGGTTCACCCTGCAGGGCGTCACCGTCGTCCACCAGCAGGACATAATTGTCCTTCGCGTAGTACTCCTTTACGGTGCACAGGCCGGCATAGCCCCAGTTTGTATCGATCCCGCAGTGGACGTCGCTGGTAAACAGAACCACCAGCGGTTTGGACAACGTCGCCGCGGCAGCCTCCTCCGCCCCGGCGCAGCCCAGCAGCAGCGCCAGGCACAGCAGCAATCCGATCAGTTTTTTCATTCCGGTATCCCTCCTGTAGAAAATATTTAAATGAAACAGATCTCTTTATTTATAAACTGTTTGTATTCCAAAAGCAAGGGGGTTTTCCGGAATGTCAAACTTTGTTCCGGCAATTTTCACGATCCGGCTTCCAAGATTTCGCCATAATTTATGAAAAAGTTGCAGAAATATCAATGAGTCTCGAAAAACAGCTTTACTAAAAAAAAGGAGATAGTATAAAATGGCGTATGTGCGGGTGATCCTTGCGGTCACCCTGAGCATGGATGCAGAACCCGGTTCAGGGTACGCTGCTGTACAGAGCTTTTCGGGGTCACACTACAGCTGCATGAACAAGGCAAAGCCGAAAGAAAACGCGCAGAAAAAATCTGCGCGGGTTCCATATTACTTCATGCGGGCCCGGACAGCGGGTGCAGCCGGACGGAAAGACTGCGGAACAGCATCCGGCTAAATTAGGACAGAAGAAAGAAGACCGGATACGATGAATAACCCTGCCTGGCTGCTGTTTGTTTTATTGGCGATCCTTCTCTGGTCGGCCACAAGCCTGCTGTATAAAGTCGGCGCCCGCGGGGAAAAAGAGGAACACGTCTGCCTGAAGTTTTCCGTTTGCATCGGAATGGTTTTCCTGGTCATTTCCCTCGTCTATCTGTTTATGCGGGAAGAGTCCTTCTCCATCTGGGAAAGCGCTGTCCGATTCTGGCCGATCACCGTATTCGGCATAGGCTACGCTGTGGTCAACACAATTTCCTATAAGGGGTATGTCTACAACGAGGCAACGGTGCAGTCTCCCGTGGAAGGCATCAGCGGCGGGACATCCACCCTGCTGCTGATCCTGTCTTATCTTGCCCTCGGAAGGGTGGACTCCGTCTCTGAGCTTCTGTCCCCTTTGCGGACAGCAGGCATTCTGGTGATTATGATCTGCATTATCCTGCTGTCCGTCGTCCGC
Source organism: uncultured Clostridia bacterium (assembly GCA_946408865.1). The sequence continues at coordinate 2,690 of CAMJTZ010000064.1, read as the reverse complement.
AACAGGGAAAACCGGGCCGGTACGCAGGACCCGAAGGCAAAGTGGATGCGGCGGGGCCTGGGAACCCTGATCTTCCCCGTACTATTTGCGATCATCGACGGCCTGGAGACCGTTGTTACGGGCATCTGCCTGGATACTTCCTACGGCTTCGGCATGCCGGAAGGAGACGCCATTATCATCATCGGCCTGGAATACGGAATTTTTGCTCTCGGGTGCTGGATATATCTTTATATAAAAGAAAAAAAGATCTATAATCCGTTCACGAAACGCAGCGCGCCGCGGATCCTCGGCGCACTTGCGGACAATGTCGGTATTGTGTTTTACAGCTACGCAATGGCGATCAATTCAGTCTCAACCGATCCGATCCTTGCCGCCTATCCGGTTCTTGTCATGGTCGGAGGACGTATTTTCATGAAGGAGAAAGTCAGTACGCCCCAGTATATTCTCCTGATCGGAATCATCGCGGGCAGTATCATGGTGATCGCTGATACGCTGTTCCTCTGATTTCGCCGGAAACAGGAACCCATGCACGGATACCCCTGAACCAAAACGGGGATCCGGCAATGATTTCAGAAAAAACAGATTTGCTTAAGGGGGATTTCATCATGAAAAAGATTGCATCGCTTCTGCTCGTTCTTGTACTCGCTTTGACATCCGCGGCCGGATTCGCTGCCGCTGCGGAAGAGACGAAGCCCTGGCATTATATCCATGATCCCGCGTTAAATCCCAACGCCATGAAGGATATCGTCGTGAATCCGGACGCGGTGTACGGCTTCTCCCCCGATCCGGAATCCTCCCGTCTTGGCACCTATGCGGAGTACGACTGGACGGACCCGGCCCTGGTGGCGGAAGCGCAGAAAAACCGCAGGGAATACCACCGGTCTCTGGATACCATGGACACCATCCTGTTCAGGATGCGGGATGAGGGCGCCACCATTGAGGAAATGGCCCGTGCCGTATCCGCGGAACGGAACCGCCTGCGCCTGGCGTCCTGCGCGGATGATCCGGAGGAACTGGCGAAACTTAAGGCCAGCAACCTGGAAACCTACGGTCATGAGGACGGCCCCACGCCGGACGAGATGTTCGAGAAATACGGTTCCTGGGAAATTGTGCTGCAGAAATCCTTCAGCCCCAATCTGGGTATGGATGTGGTCTGCGGCCTCTATGACGAATACTATGACCTGTACGTGGAACTTGGCCTGGCGGAGCCGGACCCCGTTGAGCCGGACACGGAAACTGAAAATGTCCCTTCTTCGGAAGCAACAGAAGAAAGCACCGGAACGCAGGAAAACAACTGACACATCCGGCGGGAAAGCCGTTTGATCAAAGGATGCAGGGAAGGCGCAATGCCAATGTCATTCAGTAACGCTTTTTGACAGAGCAATCAATAAAACAGACCACATTCTGAAAAAGAGTATGGTCGTTTTTTGATCGCCTCAGTCGCCGGAAGTTCAGGAAAAGCTTCGGTTGCAGCATAGTCCAGACTCCTTTTTACGGTTGTGTTTTGATGACGAAGGCGTTTCGATTTAAGCTCATGGTGGTCAGATGGTATTTGTCTTCTCCCAGCTTTTCCATATAAGCGGAAACAGCAAAGGAAGCCAGAGATGTGACGATCACATCATCCTCAGAAAGGTCAAACAGAACGCCGTCATCCTTTGTGATGATCTTTATTTCCCCGGAATGCAGAAAAATCGTGAACTCGCTGAGAACCTTCTTATTCTCGTTCTTCTCCCGAATGAGAACATAGAGCTCTTCGATCATCAATTTGATTTTTCCAACGGTACGGTTGTCCACACCTTTTCCCCGAAGCAGCGCTTCAACTTTTTTTTGCAGTCCGATAATCTGGTCTGCTTCGACGCTCAAATGAAATAAGTAGGAATTTTGATCCCCGGATACCTTTGAGAGAAGCAGCGGACAGTCGTTTTTACCGTAACGCACAACCAGATAGATCAGCAGCAGCGCATAAGCAACAGCCGGCGCAGCGGCAACACCGCTGAACATGCCGGTTATTCCGAAAAGCATGCCGAACACCACGGCAAGACCGACACTGAAGATCATATCCCGCAGAGCGCATACCGCTAGTCCCAGTCCGATCCGCTCGATCACCAGATAATAGGAGGTAAGCAGATACAGGATACTGATAAATACAGAGCCAAACGCGGTTATTCTTACGCCCTTTACAACCCATTCGGCAAGAACAGGATCAGCTACATTAAGAAATTGAGGCACAAACGGCGCGATGATCACCAAAAGGACCGTGACGGCGATGCCTTCAATAACGGCGGTTTTGTTTGCCAGAGAGTAACTTGAACGAAGTCCGTTATGGTTTTTTTCTCCGATATAAACGCTGAAAATCGGGCCGACAGCCTGACCGATGCCGTCAAAGACCATCTGAAACTCACGGCACAGGGCAATGGCAGAAGCGATGATCAGATATTCCGGTCCGAACCGGGAGCTGATAAAAGCGTTGAGTGCGGCGGTAAAAACCGCGAGAAAGAGATATGAGCTGGAATCAATAATGCTGTAACGCAGGACATTCTTCATCATCGGGAAGGAGAAATACAGATTCCAGCGAAGAGAATTGCTCTTTTTCAGGAAATGAGCCAGCAGGATCAGGATTGAAACGATATTGAAGATAAAAGAAGCTAAGCCGATTCCCCGGGTTCCCAGGATGGGACAAAGAATGATGG
>CAMJTZ010000063.1 GCA_946408865.1 uncultured Clostridia bacterium | reverse complement strand
TCCGGGTGCGGATGGTCTTGAAGTTGGTCAGCATGCCGCCCAGCCAGCGGTTGTTCACATAGAACATGTTGCAGCGCTTGGCTTCGCTCTCGATGGATTCCTGCGCCTGCTTCTTGGTGCCGACAAACAGGATGGTCTTGCCTTCCATCGCGATGTCGCGGACGAACGCGTAAGCTTCGTCAACCTTGCGGACGGTCTTCTGCAGGTCGATGATGTAGATGCCGTTGCGTTCGGTGAAGATGTACTGCGCCATCTTCGGGTTCCACCGGCGGGTCTGATGACCGAAGTGTACGCCGGCTTCCAGGAGCTGTTTCATGGAAATGACTGCCATTTGGGGTTCCCTCCTTGTTATTTTCCACCCCTTTCTCCTTCGCAGCCGGCCACCGCGCAAACGGCACAAGCGGCTGCAGAGAAAAGGTGCGTAATCGGATGGATTTTATCACATCGTTCAGCCAAAAGCAACTTTTTCTTTGCTTATTCCGGCAGAACGAAATTCTTCATGAACTGCCATGCCTGTTCGCATGTATGCTCCCTGCATTCATGCCCCTGGTTGTCCACGCCGCCGAATACCGTCCGGCAGATTCCGTCCGTACTGTTGTAGTAATGCAGCGTCAGCACCGCATCCCGGGAAGGATCCGGGATCTTTTCAATCCGGTCTCCCGGCACGCCCCAGTATTTCTCCGGCCAGTTTTCCCGGTCTTCAAAGCGCAGGTCGTAATTCTTCATAACCTTGTTGACCTCGAACAGGTAGCGGGCCCGTTCCATGCACTTGATCTCCTGGCAGGGCATCTCCGGCAGCGGCGTCTTCTCCCCCGCCGAATAGAAGACCGGCACAGGATGCGTCCGGTTGACAGCCTTCGGGCTCGGCTCACCGTAGACGTTCAGACCCACCGGGAAGGTGGCGTCCATCGGCGCCAGCGCGGCGAATGCTTCCGGATATTCCTGGTAAAGATCCCAGCTCTTGCATCCGCCCATCGAGAATCCGGAAGCATAAATCCGGCGGCTGTCAATGTTGTATTTTTCTTTCAGCTGCCCGATGAGTTCGATCATCTCCGTCGCCGTGCTGTTCAGGTGATTCTCCACGCAGACCAGCAGGAACCGGTTCCGCATGGCAACCCGCCACCAGCCGGATACCCAGGCGATATGGAAGGCGGAATCCCCGCCTCCGTGGAAAACCAGCACCAGGGGCAGCGGCCCCTCCGCGTCCTTCGGATAATACGCCAGGTAGCCGATCCTGTGGCGCGCGGTCCCCGCGTCGTCTCCCCGGTTGTCCGGCGAAGTGTTCACTTCGGTAATGCAGGCTTCCTCGGCCATGCCCAGTTCTTCCGGGTCTTCCTCCCGGCTCAGCACGCCGCACCAGCGCTTCATCCGCTTCCAGAATTCCTCATAGTCCGCCCGGTAATCCGCCTCATCCCGGATCAGAAGCTGATCGCAGGAAATCCGCAGGGCTTCGTTTACCTCTCCGCTGTTCCCGACAGAGATGACCGGGATATCATGGCGTTCCGGCCGCGGCACAACCGTCAGCCCTTCCATCGTGACCGCCATCGGCGTGATTTCACCAGGCCCCCACAGGTATTCTCCTTCGAGGGTCTTCAGGCAGTTCCTCGCGATGTAATCCGCGGCTTTTCCCGCGCCGTACAGCATGATCCGGAAGACCGCTCCGCGGATGCTGCAGCCGGTGAATTCCTTCGTCCGGAATTTATAGTTGATCACATATCCGTCCTCATAGTACTGGCCGATTTTACTCTCCGCCACCACTTCCCGGTAAAGCGTTTCCGGCGCGCAGTCCCATCCGCCTTCGCACCTCGGTATCACATATACAACAGAGGAGGAATGCTGCCTGGCGATATCTGCCAGTCCCCGCCGTTCCGCAAATTCCACCGCGTTTGCGATGGAGCGTTCCGGATCCCCGAAAACCAGCAGATAAGGCGCTTTGAAGCCAAAGTTGATGACATCCGCCCGGGGATCTCCCTCCGGTACGTAGACCAGCACACTGAAGTGTTCATAATCATGCGTCCAGTATTTCCCGCCGTCCGGCAGCAGCGAAACCGCCGGTTTCTCCGTCATACTCATTCTTCTGTCCTCCTGTTCTGGTCCGGCCGCCGCCGGCCGTTAAATCCTGATATCCACCCATTTCCCTTTCCGGAACCGCATCCGCATCAGCGTGAACCGCGACAGCTGATCGCTCATCACGCCGAGCCAGATTCCGTGCAGCCCCAGATTGAACACCAGCACCAGCAGGACCGTCACCGCCGTCCGGATCAGCGTCACGCTGATCAGCGCTCCGGCCAGCGTATACTTCACGTCCCCGGCCGCCCGCAGGCATCCGGTGTAGATGATCTGGGAAATCTGCAGCAGCACAATAAACATCACATACCGGGTGATGATAACGCCCATGTCCAGAATGTGCGCTTCCGTAAAATACAGGCTGTAGTACCACCTGCCGCCGACCAGCAGCAGCAGCGCCAGCACGACGGAAATCAGGAATCCGATCCGCTGGCAGATACCGCCGTAAGCTTTTGCCTCCTCCTTGTTGCCTTCGCCCAGCGCCCGGCCGGTCAGCGCGACCGCGGCTACCTGCATTCCGTCCGCGAAGGAGAAGCCAAGGCCCAGCAGGTTCATACCGATATTGTGCGCCGCAAACTCGTCCGTTCCGAGCCGCGCAGCCAGCAGCGCCGTGGCCAGGAATCCGATCCGCATCGCGATATTCTCCAGGGAGGAGGTATAGGTCAGTCCCCAGATGGATTTCAGGCTTTCCCGCGTGATGCGGATCTTCTGCCGGATCATATCCGGAATCCGTACATAGCTGCTCTTCCGGAACAGGGAATGCACCGCCATCCCGGCGGATACCACCGTGCCCAGCACCGTGGCAATGGCCGCTCCCCGGATGCCCAGTGCCGGAAATCCCAGGTGGCCGCCGATCAGCAGGTAGTTGAAGACAACGTTTACCACGCTGCTGGTTAGGTTCGTCGTCATGGAAATCCGGGTATTTCCGCTTCCCCGCTGCGCTGCGTTGATGATCATCGTCAGCACGTTGAAGAACATACCGCCCATGATGATCTGGAAATATTCCACCGCCGCCTCGTGGGTATCTTCATTGCTTCCGGCCATCTCCATGATCTGCGGCGCGAAAACCACAAACAGCACGGTTATCACCGCGCAGAGCAGAATCGTCAGCGCCGTAGCTGTCAGCAGGATTTCGTGGGCGCTTTCCCGCCGGTTTTCTCCGCGCCGCCGGGCTACCAGCGCGGATACCGCCACGTTGATGCCGAAGAAGATCGTCAGACCAATGAATTTCGGCTGGTTGGTCAGGCCGACCGCCGCCACGGCGTAACTGCCCAGCCCGGCCACCATCATCGTATCGATCATGCCGGCCAGCGTCACAAAAAAGCTTTCCGTCATGGCGGGCCATGCCACGGAAATCGCTTTTTTCGTCATCGCATTCATGGCTTAATGTCCCTTCGCTTCAAAGGAAACCACCGCTCCGGTTTCCTCGTTCCATTCTCCCGGATCGTTTCCCGTAGACTTTCTCAGCTTGTTCAGCACCCGTTCCGCATCCTTCCCGGTCAGGAACCGGGGGGAATAGTTGTTGTAGTTCCGGTCGCTGGTCACATAAATCGGATAGAAATGAAGGTCGGTTTTGTCCAGGCTTCCTTCCGTGAAGTGCATCACTGCCTGCACAACCATCGCGTCCATATCCCGCGGTTTCGTGTTTCCGCCGAACACGCAGTTCCCCAGGCTGTAGACCACCGGCACGCCGTCGAGAACGCTGTATCCCTGCACCACGTGGGGATGATGCCCGATGATCAGGTCAGACACCTTCACTGCCTCCGCGGTGATCTGCTTCTGGTAGGAATCCGGCGGTTCGTATTCATACTCTGTCCCGGCGTGCATTACGGTAACAACCGCGCTGCACCCGTATTCCTGCAGCAGCTTCGCCTGTTTCCGGTAGGCGTTCCGCTTGCTTCCGGACAAAGACATGCCCACCCCGATGAAGCCGATCTTCAGCCCGTCGTCGCTTTCCCATATGGCCGGCCTGTCCGCGTCGAACCAGCAGATTCCGGCGGTTTCCAGGGCTTCCTTTGTATCGGCGTACCCCGTTTTCCCGAAATCCATCGTGTGGTTGTTCGCCAGCGTCACGCATTCCACAGATCCGCTCTTGAGCACCTCGGTGTATCCGGCCTTCCCGATAAAGTTGAACTGTTTCTTTGCCCGGGATTTCTCCAGGTTCCGGTCCGAAAGCACGCCTTCCAGGTTGCCTACCGTCAGGTCGTCCTCCCCCGTCAGCCGGATCAGTTCCCGGAAGGGGAAATCCATTCCGTTGTCCGCGATCCGCCGCGCGAATCCCAGCCGTTTCGGGATTTTCTTCGTATCCTCTCCCAGGGTGCAGTCCCCCAGGAATGTGACGGTGATCTCTCCTGTGTATTCGGAGGGAGGCATCAGCTGCTGTTCTGCGGAGGGGCTGCCTGTCACCGTCATCCAGCTTCCGCCGGCCATTGCTCCCGCCGGCAGCAGCAGAACCGCCATCAGCGCAATCCCGCGCCGGATTGCCTTCCGCATGCATCTTCCCCCTCTCCGTTTCTTTCGCATATCATGTATTATATCACATTTTTCCTTCCCGTACTCTTCGTGCGGCGACAACCAGCCGTTCCGTGTCCCCGTCCAGGCAGGTCACCAGCAGCAGAAGCTGGTCATCCGCCTGCACCTCCGCCGTTCCGCGGACCAGGGACCGCTGCTCCAGCGTCCGGATCGCCTTCTCCCGGTCCGCGCGGTTATCCGTCGTCAGCGCATACAGGTCGTACCAGAGTGCGGTGCCCGGAACCGTATTGATTTCCGCCGCCGCGATGCGTCAAGTTCCGACTGATAGCCGATCAGGCGCACCGCACCGTAGATAATCAGGAAGCATGAAACGGCAGCCATGGAAAGGCGGAGAAGCATCCGCCGCTTCTCCGTCCTTTTCCTCTTTCTGTTTTCTTCGCCGTCTTTGTCCGGCTTCTTTTCAGGATAATATGGCATGCACTGTTCCCTGTTTCCTATTCTTTGCTTTGTTCGTCCGGCTTTTTCTCCGTTTCCGGAACAAAAGGAACCGGTTTGCTGTAGTAGTAACCCTGGAGCTTTTTGCATCCGATTTCCCGGAGGAAAGATGCGTGCTCCGCCTTCTCCACGCCTTCGCAGATGGTGTCAACCTGCAGGGTGGAGGCGAGATGCATCAGCTCCGTCAGAATGATCTTTCCCTTTTCTCCTTCGTCAATCTTCCGCAGGAAGCTCATGTCAAACTTGATCAGGTCAAACTGGATGCTCTGGAGTACGTCCAGCGATGAATACCCGCTGCCGAAGTCATCCATCCATACAGGGAACCCGTGCTCATGGAACCGGTTCACCTGATCGTTCATGAATTCGAAGTTGCTGCCGATAATACTCTCCGTGATCTCGACGGAAATCAGATCATGAGGAATTCCTGCCTCGTCCACACGCCTGCGGATTTCCTCCACGATATCGCACACCTCAAAATCGGACCTGGACAGGTTGATCGACTGGGGAACCACTTTCTGTCCTGTTTCCTGCAGGAAGCGGATCTTCTCAATCACCTGTTCGAGCACATATAGGTCCATTTTGTAGATCAGGCCTGTGTTCTCCAGGTAAGAAATGAAGTCCGCCGGGGAAAGGAAGCCTTCGACCGGATCGATCCAGCGGGCCAGGGCTTCTTCGTCGCAGATCTGTTCATCCGAAGCCCGGACAATCGGCTGGTAGTATACCCGGATCCATTTTTCCCGGATCGCTTTATCGATATTCGCGATAATATACTGCCGTTTCCGGAAGGTGTCCCGCATCTCCGCCCGGTAATAGCTGAAGCAGGAAGTATCCGAATGATGGATCTCGTCGCAGGCGATCTTGGCCCGGTCAAAGGCGGTACTGACGGAAACGTTCTCAATCCCGTACGGGTAGATGCCGACGCGTACCGGAAGCATGTTGCCGTCGTTCGCCTTTTCCGCTTCCGCAAACATCCGGTGCAGCCTGTCTTCCAGATGCTCGTCCGTCGTGGCTGCCGCAAACCGGTCCGCGGCGATATGGGAGACATTCTCTTTTTCGAATGTCTTTTCCAGCAGCGCGGAGAACGCTTTCAGCATCTTGTCGCCTTCGGCGAATCCGTACCGGTGGTTGAAGTACTTCATGCCGTTCAGGTCGATATACAGCAGGATGTTCTGCCGGCCTTCGCCGGGCGTTTCCGTTCTCTTCGCCTCGCACAGCTGGAAGAACCAGGTCAGACTCGGCAGCCCGGTCAGCCCGTCATAGTGGCTGGCGTTCAGGATGCTTTCCTCATGCAATGCCCGGCTCAGCGCCTGGTTCAGCGCCTGGTTCATCAGGGTGCCGGATTCTTCGTCGCCCTCCACGTACACGCCTTCATCCATATACCAGACATGCGCGATTCGTTCCTCCGTCCCTGTGTGCATATGACTGCCACGGGCATGGATCACCCGGTAGTCGGATTCCATGCCCTCCCGGGTCCGGAAGACGACATCCAGTTCCTCTTTGCCTTCGAAAAAGCGCAGCATCGCGCCGGACAGGCGTTCCCGGTCATCCGCATGCACATCCCGGTACATGTTCCGGTCCAGCACATGCAGCGCTTCGTTCCGGTCCGCGTATCCGAACAGTCTGCAGAAGCCGTCGGAAACCAGCAGCGTCTCAATCCGGTGATCCCGGAATCTGTAAACTGCGAACGGATGCGGCGAATACTCCAGCGACTTGCGTGTATCCGCCGAAATATAATCCTGCTTTTCCCTCCGGTTCCTGCGCCGGTCGTGGCTCTTCTCCCTGTAATACTGGGCCTTCTGTTCAAACATTTTCAGGTCGGACCGCCGGATCATGCTTTCCGGATCCTCTTTTTCGTCCCGCATGGCGTATCCGTACGCAATGCTGTAGCCCATCGCGGCGGTTTTGTCCCGGATGCTCTCCAGCGTCCTCAGAACCGCGTTTTCATCCTTGCTGAAGAAGAGAATGACAAACTCGTCACCGCCGATCCGGTACGCCCGCGCATCCTGTCCGGATATTTCCCGCAGGCATTCGCCGATTTTCCGCAGGGCTGTATCGCCGGCGTGATACCCTTCCCGGTTATTCAGTTCCTTCAGTCCGTTCATGTCCAGGGATGCTGCGGCGCAGAAATCCTTCTGCATGGCTCCGGCGCAGTCGTCATACAGTGTCTGCCGGTTCCGGACAGATGTCAGGGCGTCCCTGCGGACATCATAGGAGCGAAGAAAAATATAGAAGAAAATGCTGCTGATCAGAATTGCCTCATGCAGGCGGACACCGCCGCGGGTGGCGTCCAGCAGGGAGGAAAGCAGGCACATCAGCGCGCCGGCAATCAGAATCAGCCGGTCGGACCGTCTGCGGCTGTCGACATAGTTCCGGAAAGTCATAAACAGGATCGCGCACAGATAGAAGATCGGCACGATAAAGGAAACATAGCCGAGCGGTCCGCGGTAGAAGGCATAGTCCGCGTCAAATCCGAAGGCGATATCCGTAAAAAAAGCCGTGCAGCATACCAGCAGGTTGATCCCGCAGGGAATCCACCAGAGCCATTTGTTTCTGTATTCCGGTTTGCATGCGACGAGAACCAGGCCGACCGTCGCGGTCGACCGCAGCACATATCCCAGAACGGACAGCAGCGTTCTCCAGAATCGCAGTTCCGGATCCTGGCTGCAGATTGATTCCAGATAATCCTGCGCCACCAGCAGCAGGCAGCTGAACAGTGTCAGCCAGAAGTAACGGAGCTCCTTGTCCCGCGAGGACTGCTGCGAACCCAGACGAATCCCGAACAGGATAATCAGAAATATGGATATAAAATGTCTTCCCAGCAGTTCATCCAACGCAGCTTCCCCCTTTCCCCGGTATTTCAGGCTGAAAAGCCGGTTTACCTGTCATTCCAGCATTCATTCTTTGCGCTGCCGTCCCGATAGGTTTCCTCATAGGATTCGGGCATTTCCTCTTCCGGATCCGGAACAGCGTCGTTGTATTCCTTTTCAAGAATCTCTGTTTTCCGCTCGCTCATATGCCGTGGCCTCCTTTTCTGTTCCTGCCGGTGCAATATCAGCCGCCCGCCGTGTTTTGTTTTCTCTCATCCGTTTTGGTGGAAATGCACACATCCCCTTTATTATCGCATGAACTGCCGGATGTTGTAAACCCTGTCCGGTCTTTTTTGCTGTACCCGGTCTGTTTATTTTCCCGCTTATTTCTGTTAGAATACTTTTCATCAATCAGGAAGGCTGATTTTGTTATGCTGAGCATTGATTCCTGGATCCGTTTTGCCTACTTCAACAGGCGCATCAAAGGCGTAAAAACGGGCACCACCTCCCGCGCCGGCAACTGTCTCGTATCCGTCTTCACCGTCGGGGATTACCGTTATCTGTGCGTCGTCATGCACAGCAGCTACGACGGGAAGTTCCGGGATACCCAGGCGCTGTATGACGTCTGCGCCGAAGCGAAATAAGGATGAATGGAGCGCCTGATTCCGAATGCTGCTGTTTTTCGATATTGACGGAACCATCTTTGACGATCGCCGCCGTCTCCCGGCCTCCGTGCTTCCTGCGATGGAGGAAGCGCACCGCCGGGGCCACCGGCTCATCATCAATACCGGGCGGACGCTGTGCAACCCGGATCACCGGCTGGATGCTTTTCCGCTGGACGGCGCCGTCATGGGCTGCGGTACCCGGATCCTGTATCACGGGGAAACGCTGCAGTCCATGGAATACCCGCCGGGAGCGTCCCTGCGCCTGCGGAATCTTTTCCTGGAGCTGAGGATTCCGGTGGTTTACGAGTGCGATACCGCCATGTATTTTGACCCGGAGTCCCCCGGCCATCCGGTCATGGACGGATTCCGGCAGTTCGCGGTACGGCATGGGATCTGCCGGGATCTGACGGCGAACGATCCGGATTTCCGCGCGGTGAAAATGTTCTGCTTCACGGACAGCGCTTCCGTAAAGGAGATTGAGCGCCGGACCGCGGAAGCCGGAATGCCGTATACCGCCATCGACCGACGGCCGGAGGGATGGGAGCTGACGCCCTCCGCCTGCTCCAAGGGAAAAGGCATGGATATCCTCCGGGAAAAGCTCGGCGTTCGCCGGGAGGACTGTTTTGCCTTCGGCGACAGCAATAATGACCTGACAATGTTCGCGCATGCGGGCTGCAGCATCGCGATGGGTAACGCGCCGGACAGCGTAAAAGCCCGCTGTACCTATGTGACTGCCCGTCCGGAAGACGACGGGATCGTCAAAGCCATGAAGCATTTCGGCCTGATCTGACGCTTATAAAAAGCAGACGGGAGAGCTTCCCGCCTGCTTTTGTTTTTTCTTCATCTCTTATCCGGCATCCGGCCCGAATGTCAGGCTGTTGCCGTTAATGGCTTTGCTGATGTACAGCGCTTCGTCGGCCACCGCGTACAGATCGTGGAAGGTGGCTTCCTTTCCGTCCTCGATAAGCACAGCGCCCACGCTGATATGAACCTTTTCCCCGTTCATTTCGGGAATGTCCAGGGCATCAATCCGGCCGAACAGCCTGTGGACCATGCTTTCGCCCATTTCCTGGCTGGGAATACCCATCGCATAGACACCGAACTCGTCCCCGCCCAGGCGCATCGTAATATCAGTGGTCCGGAAAGTA
>CAMJTZ010000062.1 GCA_946408865.1 uncultured Clostridia bacterium | reverse complement strand
GGTGTATCCGGATTATGAATCCTATTCGCAGGAACGAAAGCATTCAATCTACGACAGGATCCAGCATCTTGTACGCAAAGCAGCACATTTTACAGAATTCGCAATTCTTGGCATTTTGCTTCGCCTATGCTTTGAGAGCTGGTTTGGTCCAGGGAAATGGCTTCCGCTGACAGCATGGGCAGCCGGTACGCTCTATGCCGGAACAGATGAACTGCATCAGCTGATGACGGACGGAAGAAGCGGCCAATGGACCGATGTCCTGCTGGATTCCTCCGGCGTGCTGACCGGCGTGGTATTGACAACCTTCATCCTGTGGCTGATTGTCCGCCGGATCAAGCGAAAGGAACAGGATAAAACATGTCAATGAATATTGTGCTGATGCAGCCGGAAATTCCGCAGAATACAGGGAATATCGCCCGTACCTGTGCTGCTACCGGAACCGTACTGCATCTGATTGAGCCTCTTGGTTTTTCTCTTTCGGACAGATATCTGAAACGGGCCGGTCTTGATTACTGGCACCTGATGGAGTATCATGTATATCGGAATCCGGAGGAATTCTGGCAGCAGCATCCCCATAGTCGTGCATTTTATGCGACGACAAAAGCGCCCCGGGGTTATCACGAAGCGGAATACCGGGACGGGGATTTTCTTTTCTTTGGCTGTGAAACCCGCGGCCTGCCGGAAAATCTGCTGGAGAAAGTGTACGGCCAGTGCATCCGGATCCCCATGCGGCCGGAAGCAAGGAGCCTGAATCTGGCCAATTCCGTTGCAGTCGTTCTTTACGAAGCACTGCGGCAGAACGGCTTTCCGGGCATGTGCGCACAGGGACAGCTGACTGGCCGGGAGGAAACGGACAGTCCCTGGCTGGATTACGTTTGACGGGAGAAAGCATATGGCATATTTCCGCGAAAACGAAGAAGAGGCGACAAAGCGACAATCGCTGCCTGTTTCCGGACAGGAACCAGAGACGGAACCGGCAGAATATATTGAATCCGATTACGATGACGGATTCGACGACCCGTCTGAAGAGGAGGAGGAGCTTTCTCCGGAAGAAAAGAAAGCAATCCGCGTAAAACGTTTCAGGGCGGCATCAGGAGCCGGCAATGCGACAGCGATTATTGCCGGAACGATTATCATCCTGCTCCTTCTTGCTTTTCTGATGAATATGATCGGTTTCGTGTTGAACGACGCAGACCGTAATTTTACACTTTTCCAGACCAGATTCTGATTTCAATGGCAGCGATTTTCAATGGAGGTTCTCATGCAGCGGATCTATCTGGACTATGCCGCAAGCGCACCTGTACTTCCTGAAGTACTGGATGAAATGCTGCCTTTTTTTTGTGTTAATTATGGAAATCCGTCCGGTGTCCATGCGGAAGGACGATTTGCACGCAAAGCCGTGGAACAGGCCCGGCGCCGGTTTTCTGAAGCAATCGGCGCAGAATCCCGCGAGATCCTTTTCACTTCCGGAGGAAGTGAGAGTGATAACCTGGCAATCCGTGGCGCTGCCGGTGCACTGAAGGAAAAAGGAAATCACCTGATCACCTCCCGGATCGAGCATCCGGCTGTGCTGAATACATGCCGATTTCTTGAGAGGAAGGGATTCCGCATAACCTATCTGACTCCAGACAAGAACGGTATTGTTTCTGCGGATCTGGTCAGGGACGCCATCCGGCCGGAGACTGTGCTGGTGAGCATCATGACGGCTAACAATGAAATCGGGACGGTGGAGCCTGTGGCGGAGATCGGCGCAGTCTGCCGGGAAAAAGGCGTTCTTTTCCATACAGATGCAGTACAGGCAGCCGGTGTGCTTGAGCTGAATGTACAGTCCATGAACGTGGATCTGCTGAGCCTGAGTCCACACAAATTTCACGGTCCCAAGGGCACAGGCGTGCTGTATGTACGCCATGGAACCCGGCTGGATCCGCTGATTACCGGCGGATCCCAGGAGAGGAATCTGCGAGCTGGAACAGAGAACGTTCCGGGCATTGCCGGCGCCGGAAAGGCAATCGAAATTGCTATGGCCGGGCGTGAGGAAAATAACCGCCGGATCCGGGAACTGCGGGACCTGCTGATCCGGAGTATTCTGGACCGTATTCCCGGAACACGGCTGAACGGGGATCCTGAGAAGCGCCTTCCAAACAACTGCAACTTCTCCTTTGAGGATATTGAGAGTGAGGCTCTGCTTCTCCGACTGGATCTGGCTGGCATTGCGGCTTCCGGCGGCAGTGCCTGTACATCCGGCAGCATGGAACCAAGTCATGTGCTGCAGGCAATCGGACTTGAGGAAGAAATGAGCCGGGGCAGTATCCGCCTGACGCTCGGACGGGAGACTACCCGCGAGGAAATAGAAAAAACCGCGCAGATCCTGCCGGAAATTGTAAAGGATCTCCGACAGATGCGCGGCAGAAGATAAAAGGGAGAAGGTCAGTCAGCCTTCAGCAGGCAGACAAAACTGTCAAAATCACCCCGAAGGGGCAGTGTTATTCCCTGATACAGGAGGGCGGCACCGCTGAAACGGAGGCCGTCCTCTGTTCTGTATCCGACATCCGGAAGAATGCCGCGCAGACGGACGCGTACCGGAGCGCTGTTCGGAACAGAAAGAACGCTGTACGCGCACAGCAGCACGGTCCGCAGGTCTTCTGAGACGAAAGCCCAGGCAGTTACTGGCCCGTCAAAAGGTGAGAGCAGGCGCCAGAAGGTGCCCTCCCGTGTCAGATTCCGAAGCTGTTTTACCCTGCGGACGATTGCTTTTGCTTCTTCCAGCTCTTCCTGAGGAAGCTTTCCAGGGTCCAGTTCAAACCCGAAATTGCCGCCGAGTGCCACGTTTCCCCGCATTTTCAGTGAAACCGTGCGGCCGGTCTGGTGGTTCGGAACAGCGCTTACGTGAGCACCCATGGCAGAGGATGGATACAGGATGGAAGTACCGTACTGGATCTTCAGGCGTTCCACGGCGTCCGTATCATCACTGGTCCAGGTTTGCGGCATGTAGTAAAGCATCCCGGGATCAAAGCGTCCGCCACCGCCGGAACAGGATTCAAAGAGAATTTCCGGAAAAGCGGAGGTTATGGTTTCCAGAACCCGGTAAAGGCCCAGCATATAGCGGTGCTGGGTTTCTTTTTTGCGTTCCGGGGGCAAAACAGCGGAAAACGCTTCTGTCATGTTCCGGTTCATATCCCATTTTACGTAGTCAATTCCGGAGGAAGCGAGCACCGCAGAAATAGCTGAGATGATATATTCCTGGACTTCCGGGCGGGAAAGATCGAGAATCAGCTGCTGGCGTGCTTCTGTACGCGGCCGGCTGGCAACGTGAAGACACCAGTCCGGATGCGACCGGTACAGGCTGCTGTCAGGGGAAACCATTTCCGGCTCAAACCATAGTCCGAACTGCAGCCCCAGTTCATGTATTTTACCGGAGAGTCCTGCAAGACCGCCAGGCAGCTTTTCTGTGTTTGCGGTCCAGTCGCCGAGCGAGCAGTTGTCTGAATTGCGTTTTCCAAACCATCCGTCATCGAGCACAAAGAGCTCGGCACCGATTTCAGCGGCTTTTTCAGCAATGGACAGGAGCCTTTTCTCGTCAAAGTCGAAATAAGCGCTTTCCCAGCTGTTGAGCAGTATCGGCCGGGGACGGTCCCGCCAGACTCCGCGGGCCAGCCGCTCACGGTAAAGCCGGTGATATGTCTGCGACATTCCATTGAAACCCGCTTCGCTGAAAACCATTACGGCTTCCGGGGAAGTGAGGGATTCACCAGGCTCCAGACGCCAGGAAAACACATCCGGATTCATGCCGATGGAGAGCCTCGCATGGCCAAAGATATCCGTACGGCAGGAGGCAAGAAAACTTCCGCTGTACACAAGGCTTACGCCCCACACCTGTCCGGAGAACTCATCCGTATTCCTTTCACAAAGCGCAAGGAATGGGTTTTCCTCATGGCCGGAGGCGCCACGGGCGGAAGCAATACGGAATTCACCTTTGTTTACGGGAGTGCGTATCATCCGGCGCTCCCTGGCCCAGGCACCGTTCAGGTGGAGCAGATCCAGATCGCTTCGCCACATCGGGACTGAGGCAGAAAGAAGAGAGGTTACTGTCAGCGGTTCGCGGCCTGCGTTCTTCAGCGTCAGACTGCGTGTGACGGCACCGCTTCCGGAAAATACAGTGAAGAGCGCTGTTATCTGAAGGCCGGAAACGACGTCTTCCAGGTGCACAGACAGAGAATCCGCTTCTTCATCTTTTTCGGTGTAGACTGCAGGAAGCCCGGGTAATACAGGCTTGCCGGGATGAATCTCTGCAGAAACCACCCTCAGATCGGCAACTTCATTGCCGCCTGCATCCCGGATACCGACGGCGGGCGTGCCGAACCATCCCGTGCCGCATACGGGAAGCTCGGAGGGAAGTACGGAGACCGGAAGGTCAAAGGAAGCAAATGAATTATAGTCGGAAGGATCATACGTAAGGTCATTCCCGCCAAGACGGGGGCCCCAGTACAGGTGCAGCAGCCGGTCCTGTTCATCCTGGTGGAGCACATAACTGGTGCTACCTCCGCTAAGAGTCCAGGTACGGGCGGAATGATTTGTTTCAATAGGCATGGGAGGGCCTCCTGTCAGTCTTTTTCAGAGATCCATTATAGAGGATCGCGGCAGGTAAAAGCAAATGGTTTCTCTTGTCACACAACGCACAAATCGATATAATAAAGAATGGTTTTCTGTGCCCGGAAAGGAGGGGTAAAGATGTACTGCCGGGTGATCGTGGACATTGTTCATGAGAATGTGGCAAAACCCTTTACCTATCTGATTCCGGAGGGAATGAAACTCTGCGCGGGACAGCGGGTGTCTGTTCCGTTCGGTGCCCGTGAAAAAGAAGGGATTGTTGCCGGACTTACGGAAACATGCGATGTTCCGCCTGAAAAAATCCGTTCAGTGATCCGGCCGCTGGAGGATTATGCGGCAATAACTCCCGAGCTGATGGCACTCGCAGAGGAAATGGCTCTGCAGGCGCACTGTCCGATGGCGGAAACCCTTCGCCTGATGCTTCCGGCACAGATGCGCGGCGGGCGGATCCGGGCAAAAACCATCCGCATGGTGAAACTCGCTGTTTCCGCAGAGGAAGCGCATGCTACCGCAGAAAAGGCAAAGCCGGGCAGCAAACGCGCCATGCTGCTGGATCTGCTCGGAAACGGGAAACCGGTTTCAACACAGATGCTTGCCGCGCAGGTGAAAGATCCCGGCGACGCACTGAAAAAGCTGGAAGGCGAAGGGATCATCGCCGTTTACAGTGAAGAAACCCTTCGCACACCGGAAGGCGCTTATATCCTTTCCGGTGATCCCGGCTATGTTCTGACTCCCGGGCAGCAGGAAGCGCTGGATGAAATTCTGCCCTGCCTGCGCAGCAAGGGCGGAAAGTTTCTGCTTCACGGGGTTACCGGGAGCGGAAAGACGGAAGTGTTTATGAAAGCCGTGCACGAGACGCTGGCCATGGGAAAATGCGCCATCATTCTTGTGCCGGAAATCGCACTGACGCCGCAGATGGTTTCCTGGTTCAGAGGACGTTTCGGAGCGGTCGCGGCGGTGATCCATTCACGGCTCAGCGCCGGGGAGCGTTATGACGAATGGCGCAGGATCCGTCGGGGGGAAGCCCGCGTTGTGATCGGCGCGCGCAGCGCTGTATTTTCTCCCGTAGAGCGGCTTGGACTCATCGTTATGGATGAGGAGCATGAGAGCACTTATCTGAATGACCGCCATCCCCGGTATGATACCCGGGAGGTTGCTGCGAGCAGATGTGCCCGGGAAAACGCCACGCTGATCCTGGCCAGCGCTACCCCCAGCATTCTCAGCTTTGCCCGCGCAAGACGGGGAGATTATGTTCTGCTGGAGATGATGCACCGGGTGAATGACCGACCTCTGCCGGAAGTGGAAATTGTGGATATGCGGCAGGAACTGGAACACAACAACCGAACTGTACTGAGCGTCATGCTCCGTCAGGCCCTTAAGGAATGCGTTGAGAAGGGGGAACAGGCGATCCTGCTGATGAACCGGCGGGGATACAATTCCTTCGTCTCCTGCCGGAACTGCGGCTATGTTGTAAAATGTCCGAACTGTGACATCAGCATGACTTACCATATCGGAGACGAAAGCGGAAAGCTCCGCTGCCACTATTGCGGGAAGGAAATGCTGCCGCCGGTATCCTGTCCGGAGTGCGGCGGACGCCATATCCGGTACTTCGGCGCCGGCACGCAGAAAGTGGAGGAGGAAGTCAACCGGATGCTGCCGGGCGTTCCGACCGTCCGGATGGATTACGATACGACCGGAACAAAGGATGGCCACGGAAAGATCCTGGAGGCATTCCGCAGCGGCCGGGCGCGGATCCTGATCGGCACGCAGATGATTGCGAAGGGGCTGGATTTTCCGCAGGTTACGCTCGTCGGTGTCATTGCGGCCGATCTGGCGCTGAACCTTCCGGATTACCGGAGCCGGGAGCGCGCATTTCAGCTCCTGACACAGGTAGCGGGACGGGCCGGACGCGGGGACCAGCCCGGCAGGGTCATCCTCCAGACCTACCGGCCGGAGGATCCGGTCATCGGTTTTGCCGCGCGGCAGGACTACCGGGCGTTTTTCGAGAGTGAATTCCGCCGCCGGCGCAACGGATTGTATCCTCCTTTTACAGTGCTGGCACGCCTTCTGATCGAAAGCCGAAGGGAAGAGGCCGCGGAAAAGGCAGCGGAAGATCTGGAAAGAATAGTCAGGAAAACCCTGCTGGACCACCCTGCGTGGCAGAAGAAGGTATTGACGGTTCTGAAAGATACGCCTTCCGTGAAATTCCTTAAATCCAGGTTCCGGCGCCATATCCTGATCAAAGCGCTGGTCAGCCGGGAAACGGACGAACTGTTCGGCGCGCTGACAGAGATGGCTTCCGCCGGCGCGGATGACGCTGAAATCTGTTTTGAAGTCAATCCGACAACGATGATGTGAAAGGAACTGAGACGAAAAAGATGGGAACCAGAAAGATTGTCAAAATCGGGGACGATACACTGAGAAAAACCTGCAAAAGACAGGAAAAGTTTGATCTTCGGCTTGGAACACTCCTGAAGGATATGGCGGAAACAATGTACCAGGCGGAGGGCGTCGGGCTGGCTGGCCCGCAGGTCGGTATTTTGAGGCGCGTAGCAGTTGTGGATGTAACAGAGGATCACAGCGGACTTCTGGAACTGGTCAATCCGGAAATTGTTGCGCGGGAAGGCACGCAGACAGGCCGGGAAGGATGCCTGAGCGTTCCCGGCCGGCAGGGTGTTGTGACACGGCCGATGAAGGTTACCGTACAGTATCAGGACAGGAAAGGAAAGTGGATGGAACTGGAGACCGAAGGGTTTGAAGCCAGGGCGATCTGCCATGAACTGGATCATCTGGACGGAAGGCTCTATGTCGATGTGATGGACCGGGAACTGACGAAGGAAGAAATCGAAGGGCATATTCCGGAGGACGACCCATCATGAGAATTGTTTTCATGGGAACCCCTGCGTTTTCCGTGCCTTCATTGATGATGCTGACCGGCTTTCCGGAGGCGGAGGTTGTCGGCGTCTTTACGCAGCCGGACCGCCCGAAGGGAAGGGGCAACAAGCTGACTCCCAGCCCTGTAAAGGAAGCCGCCCTCTCTGCAGGTATTCCGGTCTTCCAGCCGGAGAAGATCCGGAAGGACGGTGTCGAAGCTTTGCGGAGTCTGCGTCCGGACCTGTGTGTCACAGCGGCGTTCGGACAGATCCTGAGCAAGGAAATCCTTGACATACCGCCCCTGGGGAATATCAACGTGCATGCCTCTCTTCTGCCGAAGCACCGGGGAAGCGCTCCGATTGCCTGGGCCATTATCTCCGGAGACAGGAAAACCGGAATTACAACCATGATGATGGATGAGGGAATCGATACGGGGGATATTCTTCTGCAGGATGAAACGGAGATCGGAGCGACCGAAACCTGCGGAGAACTGACAGAACGCCTGAGCCGCATTGGTGCGGAAACGCTCCGCAAAACGCTTGAACAGATGCAGGCGGGAACCCTCCGGCGGATTCCCCAGAATCATTCTGAAATGACCTATGATCCGATGCTGAAAAAAGAATCGGACTTCACGGACTTTTCCGGCAGCGCGCGGGAAGTCTGCGGACGGGTGAACGGACTGAATCCCTGGCCCTGCGTCAGCATTGCATGCCCGGAAGGCCGAATCAAACTGCTGCGCGCTGAATGTACGGAAGGCAGCGGTGAGCCCGGCGCGGTCCTCTGCGCGAATCCGAAGGAAGGTCTTGTCTTTGCCTGCGGCGATAGCGCTGTCCGGATTCTGGAGGTGCAGGCGCCTGGCGGAAAACGAATGAGGGCCGAGGATTATCTTCGGGGGCACACCCTGTAATAAACGAATGGAGAAATATGGTGAGCGAAGAGAAGAAAAACGCCCGTGACGGCGGAAAACGTCCCGGCATGCGAAAAGGTAAACCGAACCGACAGGATCCTCCCGTCCGGAAGGATGTGCGCAAGCCTGTCCGGAAAGATGTCCGGAAGCCTGAAGCGGAAGGCATGCCGCCGCGCCGGATCGCACTGCGTGTGATCCGGGCGGTTACAGAGCAGGGAGCTTATGCCTCCCTGAGTCTGGACAGAGCACTGGAGAACTGCGGCATGACTGCTGCGGACCGGAGGCTGGCCTCCCGCCTCGTTTACGATACCCTGGATCACCTGATCTGGCTGGATTATGTGCTTGGACAGGTTATGGCCCGGGAAGATACGGATATCAAACTGCGGAATATCCTGCGGCTCGGCGCCTGCCAGATCCTTCTGGAGGACCGGATTCCGGAAAGCGCCGCCACCAATACCAGCGTTCAGCTGTGCGTGGAAACCGGTATGGAAGGCCTGAAAGGCGTCTGTAACGGAATTCTGCGGAATCTTGTCCGGAAAAAGGATGAACTCGTGTTCCCGGATCCTGCTGCGGAGCCGGACAAGGCGGATGCAATCCGATACAGCGTTCCGGAGTGGCTCTGGAGAAAGCTGAAGGAGCATTACGGACGGGAGGAAGCGGGAAAGATCCTGACCCGAAGGGAGTCGTCGGAGAGCTGGACCATCCGGCCAAACCTGACACGGCTGACGGATGAGGAATTTGAACAACTTCTTTCAAAGAAGGTCTGGGAGAAGGAAAAAACGGACCTTCCTCATGCCTGGAAAATCCGCGGCGCGGTGGATATTGCCAGGGATGCGGATTTTACGGGCGGAAACTTTTCGATTATGACCGGCGGCAGTATGATTGCCTGCCTCGCGATGGACGTGAAGCGCGGAAAACAGGTGCTGGACTGCTGTGCGGCACCGGGCGGAAAAACCTGCTATCTGGCAGAGATGATGGCCGGAACCGGCCGGGTACAGGCGTGGGATATCCATGAGCACCGCACTGCCCTGATTGAGGCTCAGGCCCGTCGTCTCGGACTGGAGAACGTGCGTCCAATGGTGCGGGACGCGGCAAAAAAACGGGAGGATCTGTACCAGTCCATGGACGCGGTCCTTCTTGACGCCCCCTGCACCGGTCTGGGGATGATCACGGAAAAACCGGATCTTAAACTCCGGGTTACGGAGGAAAGCATCCGGGAACTTACTGAAATCCAGAAGAACCTTCTGGATACAGTCTGCGAATACGTGAAACCCGGAGGAACCCTGGTGTATTCCACCTGTTCCGTTCTTCCGGAAGAAAATGAGATGCATGCGGAAGCATTTTTGCAGAGGCATCCGGAATTCCTGGCGTCGGAGCTTCCG
>CAMJTZ010000061.1 GCA_946408865.1 uncultured Clostridia bacterium | reverse complement strand
ACGTTGCGGCCCACGTCCACGTCCGCGATATCGATGGAAAGGATTTCATAGGCGGTTCCGGCGTCCAGGCCCTTATCCAGCACGGTACGGCTGATCAGGTCGGGATTCTCGAGAACCTGCTTGTGGGTTTCAGCGCTGCCGACGGTCGTAACGATACCTTCGCCGACACGGGCGATAACGGTTTCCTCACCGGCGCCGCCAACCAGGCGCTCAATATTGGTGCGTACGGTGACGCGGGCCTTGGCGCGGAGTTCGATACCGTCCTTCGCGATGGCGGCGACCACAGGCGTTTCAATGACTTTGGGGGTAACGCTCATCTGTACGGCCTGGAAAACATCACGGCCGGCAAGGTCGATGGCGCAGGCTTTTTCAAAAGCCATTTCGATATTGGCCCGCTGGGCGGCAATCAGCGCGTTGATGACCCGGTCCACATTGCCGCCGGCCAGATAGTGCGTTTCCAGCTGGGAGATGGTCAGGTTCAGGCCGGCCTTATTGGCTTTGATGAGGGGATAGACCAGACGCTGGGGCTGGATGCGGCGGATCCGCATACCGACCAGGGAGCCGATGGATACATGCACGCCGCTGGCCAGGGAGGAAATCCACAGGCCCATGGGTACAAAGTGCAGGAAGACGGCCAGCACGATCAGCGCAACAACGATAATGATAATGGTTACGGGATTGAATTGCATAAGACTTTCCTCCTTTGCAGCTTAAGCTTTGGTCACGACAAGATGGTCGCCTTCAGCTCCTGTGACCTTCACGGAAGAGCCTTTGGGGAGAAACTCGCCGGCTGTGGAAGCGTTCAGGCGGCGGCCGCTGATTTCAATAAATCCGGCAGGACGCAGCGCTGTGATAGCGACGCCTTTCTGATTCAGCCAGCTTTGCGCGTCCGGCGGGGCGGAAACGGACTGCTCCGTATCCTTCAGGATCAGGGCGCTCTTGCTGAGCCTTCCCTTCATCGCGCTCCGGTAGGAGAAGAAAACCGCAAAGCCGATAAAGACGAGCGCGGCCAGGGTGGCGATCAGGCTCCATGTAAGCCCGAAGTACGTGTTCGTGAGCACAATGCCGACGATTTCCAGAATGACTCCTGCGATACCGGCGAAACCGAAGCCGGGCATAAAGGCTTCCAGAATCACCAGGCCGGTGCCGAAGACATAGCAGACGATCATCAGCAGTGTACCTGTGGAAGCATCCATCATTTGAACCTCCTTTCCGCGAAAAGATCTTTCGTCGGAATCATGATAGCAAAGAAAAAGCGCGGAATACATGATCAGACGCGAAAGATAGCAGAAGTTATTTCTCCGCCGGAAGAGAACTGCGGGGCGGAGGAAAATCGTACGTACATTATAGCAGAAAGGCGGGGAAAAAAGCAATCTTATGCTGCGCGGCGGAGGCGGATCACTTTTTTGCTTTCATCTTCCGCCGAATCGGGCATCAGGCGCTGACGTGCGGTGCGCATGATCCGGAAATAGCAGGGGAAAAGGAAAAGGTCGGCCATAACCCAGGCTGCGGGGTTTGCGAAGCACGCGCCGCTGAATCCGAAGGCCGGCACAATGAACAGCGCGACGGCGGTGCGTGCGATCATTTCGCTCAGTCCGGCCAGCATCGCGACACGGGTGTAACCCATACCCTGGATACTGAGGCGTACGATGTTCACAAAGAGCAGGGGGATATAGAATGCGGCGTTCACTGTCAGGTATTGTATGCCCATGGCGGTCACTTCCGGCGAAGCGTCCGCGTCAATGAACAGACCGAGCAGGGGACGGGCAAACAGCGCTGCAACAGTGAAGGCCAGCACGCAGTACACGATACCGAGCAGGGAGGTGCAGCGCAGTCCCTGGTGAATCCGGTCCAGCTTCCGGGCGCCGATATTCTGTCCGGCGAAGGTGGCCATGGTGGATGCAAGGGCATCGAATACGCAGGCGAAGAACATGCTGAGCTTGCCGGCGCCGGCGACGGCGGCCACAGCGTTTACGCCCAGGCCGTTGACAGACCACTGCACCATGACGGAACCGATGGCTGTGATCGAGAACTGGAGCCCCATGGGAAGTCCCGTGCCGAGCATTTTGCGGGCCAGGCGGACATCGAAATGCCGGTCCTCCTTCCCGAGGTGCAGCACAGGGAAGCGGCGGATCATCACAATAACGCATCCGATACCCGAAAGCAGCTGACTGACCGCGGTCGCGACAGCGGCGCCGGCGACATCCATTCCGCACACAATGATCAGGAACAGGTCCAGCACGATATTCACCAGCGAGGCGAGCACCAGGAAGACCACGGGCGTGCGGCTGTCCCCGAGCGCGCGGAGAATTCCGCCGGCCATGTTATACAGAATGCAGAAGGGGATAGAGGCAAAGATGATGCTGATATACCGGGCGGAATGATCAATGATTTCTTCCGGCGTATTCATGAGGCGCAGGAGCGGTTTGCACAGCACGGTTGAAGCAGCGGCAAAAACGACGCTCAGCACAGCGCTGAGTACGACGGCATGAAAGACGCAGCGGCGGACTTCCGGCTCATTCTTCGCGCCGAAGGCCTGGGCAACGGGAATCGAGAAACCGGAACAAAGCCCCAGGCACAAACCGATCACCAGGAAGTTCACGGAGCCTGTCGCGCCGACGGCGGCAAGGCGCTCCGCGCCGAGAAAATGGCCGACAACGGCCGTATCCACAAAACTGTAGAGCTGCTGGAACAGCACGCCGAACAGCAGGGGAAGCGCAAAGGAAACAATCTGCTTCAGGGGACGTCCTTCCGTCAGATCGCGGGTCATGGTCCGTGACATACCTGGGTACCTTCTTTCCGGACGGCCGTTCTGACCGTCCGGAAGGTTATATCACTTTTTATCGCGGGGAACAAGGGAGAAAAAAGACATTTTTCATGCCAGAAAAGGCAAAAAAAGAGGGGCATGTCCGATCCGGACACGCCCCCCCCGGGGATGGATTATCCTTCGATGCAGATGGTTTTCTTTTCAGGCGCTTTCGGCGCTTCCTTCTTCGGGATGCTGAGGCTCAGGACGCCGTTTTCGTATTTCGCCCTGATATCCTCTTCGGTCACATTGGTGCCGACGTAGAAGCTGCGGGACATGGTGCCGGCGTAACGCTCCTGACGAAGCACGCGGCCTTTCTGCTCCTCTTTGTTCTCAATCGCTTTTTCGGTGGAGATCGTCAGGTAGCCGTTCTCCAGGTCCAGCTTGATTTCGTCCTTCCTGAAGCCGGGCAGATCCACGTCCAGTTCATAACCGGTATCCGTTTCCTTGACATCCGTCTTCATCATGTGGGAAGCATTCTTGCCGTAGAGCACATGCTCCGGGCGATCCCATCCGCGGAAGAAATTACGGTCAAAATCATTGAACACATCCATCAGGTTTTCTCCAAATACTGCAGGCAGGAAAGTACTCATTTTCAAACCCTCCATTCAGGTTGTTTTTATATTCTTTGTGGTCTTTTGCACCGCCCCGTTCTCCCGAACGCTGATTATAGTATACTCGAAGATCAAAGATAGTCAAAAAGTATAAAGGTCAAAGAAGGTCAGAAAACGGTGATATATACATAAAAACACAATAAATCTATGGAATTCAATAAAATGCTGAATAATTCGAGATATTTCAGAAAAGAATGGTTCCGCGCATGAAAGGTCAGACATTTGTGATATAATCCCCGTACGACTGAATAAAAAGGAAGGAGTGGATCCGGATGCGTACGCGGTATCCCTGGGGCTCCTTTCTGAAAAAGATCGCTGTGATTGCGGTTCCCATCGCGCTGCAGAACCTGATGTCCACGACCGGATCCATGGTGGATACGATGATGATTGCATCCCTGGGACAGACGGAAGTCGGGGCAGTGGGCCTGTGCGCGCAGTTCTCCTCCCTGATGTTTTCCGCCTACTGGGGATTTGTCGGCGGCGGTATGCTGTTCTTTTCCCAGTACTGGGGCGCAAAGGATGACGACGGAATCAACCGCTCCTACGGCCTGACCCTGACCTGCATTATGACCGTCGGGATGCTGTTCGGTTTGCTGGCAGTCTGCTTCCCGGAAACGGTGATGCAGATGTATACGGACAAGGAACCGATTCGGCGGGTCGGCGTGGAATATCTGCGGATTGCCGGATTCGGCTATCCGCTGATGGTTTTCTCCATAGCGATGGCGGCACTGCTGCGCTGCACGGGAAGAGTGCGGATTCCGCTGTGGGGATCCGTCGCGGGCGTGCTGACCAATATCTTCATGAACTGGATCCTGATTTTCGGAAACCTCGGGATGCCGGCGATGGGCGTGCGCGGCGCGGCGACGGCGACGGTAATCGCGCAGGCGGTGAATTGCACGGTGATTCTGACAGCGGCCAGGCGGAGCAGGCATCCCTATCTGCTGGCGGTCCGCCGTCACTTCCGCTGGAACAGAAAGTTTATCCGGACCTATTTCCGGAAGTGTTTCCCGATCCTGTGCAATGAGGTGCTGATCGGCGCCGGGAACATGGTGATCAATATTGTGCTGGGACGCCAGCCGGAGGAAGCGATTGCCGCGCTGGCGGTTTTCCGGACCATTGAAGGCCTTGTGATCGGATTCTTTGCCGGCTTTTCGAGCGCGTCTTCTGTGCTGGTCGGTACGGAGATCGGTGCCGGACGGCTGGACAGGGCGTTCGGCCGGGCGTGGCGGCTGGTTTACCTGTGCCAGGGAATCATCGCGCTCCTTGGCGTGACGCTGATCTGTCTGCATACACCGATCCTGAATCTCATGGGAATGAAGGGGGAGAGTTTCCGCCTGGCATTCGGCATGATGGTGATTTATCTGTCGCTGGGGATCATCCGGATGGGCAACTGGACGCAGAACGATACCTTTCGGGCAGCCGGCGACGCCACCTACGGGACGGTGCTCGAGATTGTCTTTATGTGGGTCATGCTGCTGCCGCTGGTATGCGTTTCCGGCCTGGTGCTGAAGTGGCCGACACTGGTCGTTTTTGCCTTCTGCTATGCGGATGAGCCGGTCCGGTATGTGCTGATGCAGGTTCACCTGTTCCGCGGAAAATGGATCAGGCCGGTGACGCCGGAAGGACAGTCGGCCCGGCGGACCTGGAAACCGAACATGACAGTCATTGATGAAGAAAACTGAATGGTGATAAAGAAAAGCGGGCGTTCCGGAAAGGGAACGTCCGCTTTTATGCCGGGAGAAATTACCGCGCTTCGGCAATCTTGGCATTGATCGCTTCGATGACGCGGTCCACAGGCATGCCGTGCACGGCGCAGGCATCGGCCAGGGATTCCGCGCGGGAAGCGGGGCAGCCCAGGCAGTGCATGCCGATGGACAGCAGCACTTCGATCGCTTCGGGATACTGGGTAACAATTTCGCCTACCAGCGTTTCGCCGGTTACGTATGTTTCAGCCATTGCAAAAATCCTCCTTCTGAATTCGGGGAACATCTTACCATTTATAAACGGAAAACACAAGCGCCGGAAATCACAGCGCGCCGCGGATCAGGGAAAGCAGCTCTTCATAGGTTTCGCAGGCGGGCAGTTCGGGATGATCCTTCCGGATCTGCTCGGTGCTGCGGAAGAGGAAACCGGCCTTGCTGGCCTGGATCATGCCCAGGTCGTTATAGCTGTCGCCGGAGGCAATCGTGTCAAAACCGATGCTTTGGAGCGCTTTCACGGTGGTAAGCTTGCTCTGCGGCACGCGGATACGGTAGCCGGTGATCATTCCGTCCTCTCCGACCTCCAGCTCGTTGCAGAAGATGGCGGGCCAGCCAAGCTTCTTCATGAGGGGAGAGGCGAACTGGGTGAAGGTGTCGGAAAGAATCAGCACCTGTGTCTCGCTGCGGAGGGTATCCAGGAATTCCTTTGCGCCGGGCATCGGATCGATCGTGGCAATAGTGCGCTGGATATCCTTCAGGCCGAGGCCGCGTTCCCGCAGGATGTTCAGGCGGAACTTCATCAGTTTGTCGTAATCCGGCTCGTCCCGGGTGGTACGCCGCAGTTCCGGAATTCCGCTGGCTTCAGAGAAGGCAATCCAGATCTCGGGAACAAGAACCCCTTCCAGGTCCAGGCAGACAATATTCATACAGCATTCATTCCTTTCCCGGCGGCCATCCGGCGCGCCTCCGGAAAAGGGTACCACAGGGCATGGGGAGCGTCAAGCAAAAAGAAAACTCCCGCAGAGGCGGGAGTGATCTCACCGGAATCAGACTTCGGTGAACGCGTCTTTTCCGAGGCCGCAGACGGGGCAGACCCAATCGTCCGGGATATCCTCGAAGGCGGTGCCGGGGGCGATGCCGCCGTCCGGATCGCCGACGGCGGGATCATAGACGTAACCGCAGGGGCATTCGTACTTCATCACAGTCATCCTTTCTTCCGTATTCACTTTTCAGCCGGCAGGAGCCGGTCGCTGATTCCATCATATCCGTCCGGAGGCAAACCGTCAAGAAGAAAAAGATGCATTTCGGAGGGCGTTGTGGTAAGATGCAGACAGAATCCGCGACAGGAGGAGTAACGGATGGACTTCGGAATGCCGACGCTGATCGAGAACCGGACATTGGAAGAGAACGTCGCGCTGTGCCGGGAGCTGGGGCTGAAATTCATCGAACTGAATATGAATTTTCCGGAATACCAGACGGATCGCCTGGAGGATACGGAAACCCTGCTGTGCCTCGCGGAGGAGGCGGGCATTTACTATACGATCCACCTGGATGAAAACCTGAACATCGCGGATTTCAACCGCCTGGTGTCCGATGCCTACCTGGAGACCGTGCGGCGGTCTGTGGAAGCGGCAAAAAAACTGCTGCGTCTCCGTGAAAGGTTCGGGTCGGGAAGCCGGCCGCTGACACTGAACATGCACATGCATCACGGGATTTTCATCACTTTGCCGGACCGGAAGGTACAGATGTATGACCGGGATTTCGACACCTACCTGCAGTCTTTTTCCCGTTTCCGTTCCCTTTGCGGGGAATGGATCGGGGACAGCGAAATCATGATCGCGGTGGAAAATACGGACGGATTCCGTGATTACGAGAAAAAAGCGATTGATTTTCTGCTGGAGAGTCCGAAATTCGGACTGACGTGGGACATCGGCCATTCAAAGGCTGCAAAGGAAAAGGATGTGCCGTTCCTGACGGAAAGAAAGGACCGGCTGATTCACTTCCATATTCATGACGGGACGGAGGAACCGCCGAAGAACCACCTGGCGCTCGGGGACGGGGAAATTGATCTGAAGGCCCGGCTGAAGCTGGCGGAAGAACGGAACGCCCGGTGCGTGCTGGAAACAAAAACCATCGCGGCTTTGCGGCAGTCTGTCCGCTGGCTGCGGGAAAACCTGTGACAGAAGGAAAAACAGGATGAGAAAACTGACAGGAATACTGCTGATGCTGGTGCTGCTGGCAGCAGTGCTGTGCGCTGCCGCGGCGGAAACCGCCGGCACCTGCGGTGAGGGAATTACCTGGACGCTGGACGGCGAAGGTCTCCTCCGTGTGGAAGGAAGCGGTGAAATGGCGGACGGCGCTTTCTGGAAAGACGCCGCGCAGGCGGAAGCCATCCGCCGGGTGGAAATCGGGGAAGGCGTAACCCGGATCGGGGAAAACGCATTTGCCGGATGCACGGAGCTGAGCGAAGTGATCCTGCCGGAAAGCATGACCGCACTGGGAGGAAGCGCTTTTGACGGATGTGACAGGCTGGCGGAAATAAAGCTGCCGGATCATATTGCGGATGTCGCCGGCATGACATTCAGCGAAACCACGAAACTGGTGCTTTCCGGATTTCATACAGAGACCGCTGAAACGCTCGGAAGCTGGGGGTTTCCTTTCTGCCTGCAGGGGGACAATACAAAGTATATCTGTGCCCATACGGAAGACGGAATCAGGCTGGGGCTTACCATTTTTGAACCGGAGGATCCGGATGCGGAGACGGTGACTTTTCCGGAAGGACTGGAGTGCATCAATCCGGAATTTTTCAAACGGATGACGCATGTCAGACAGGCGCGGATTCCGGACAGCATGACAGATTTCACGATCGCGTCTTTCGGAGGGGCGTACCGGGACTTTGCCATCCTGTGCAATAAGGGAAGCGCTGCTGAAAAGTTTGCGCGGGAGCAGGGACTGCAGTTTGACAACGGGGAGGAGCAGGTGATCGGCTGGCAGATCACCGATCCGGAAGAAAAAGTCAGATGGGTCGTGAAGAATTACATCCGGCCGGAGATGACGGAACGGGAAAAGGCCCTGATTCTTCATAACTGGATCGTCAACAGAGCTGCTGACGGCTGACAGCATCGGTGCGAATGTGTTTACCGGCATCCGCAGCGACGCGGTGATCCGCTGTCCGAAAGCCAAACTGGATGAATACCGGACGCTGCTGAAGGAAAAAGGCGTGGAAGCTGAGGTAACCGGTTACTGAAAACTGAAGAAGATTCTGGATGAGCCGCGGAACTGCAAGGGTTCCGCGGCTTTTCAGCGTGCGGATAGGCCGGAAGTTGTCTGTTTTTTTATACTTTAAAGCAAGATTTGCATACTTTCAAGCATAATCCGCATGGAACAAAAGGATTTTTGCATATATAATTACGTTGCAGGATTTGGTAGGATTATTGAATAAATTACACATCATACTCCGTCAGAACCTTCAGGTTTCAGCAAAGAAAGGAAGATGTGATTTGAGTCAGGTGCAGCAGCCATCCCTGAGCAGAGAGATTCCCAGGCACCATACGAACTGGAAAACCTACCTGAGGCGTTACTGGACTCTGTATCTTCTGCTTGCAATTCCGATCGCATTTTTTGTCATTTTCCGCTACTTTCCGATGGCCTATATTCTGATGGCATTCAAAAAGAACAACATTATCCAGCCGCCGTGGCTGGTGGACTGGGCCAAGAACGGCGGATTCGAATGGTTTATCAAAGCTTTCAAGGACAAGCTGTTCCTTCGTGCACTTGAGAATACAATCAAACTGAACCTGCTGGATCTCGTCTGCGGGTTCCCGGCACCGATCCTGATGGCGCTGATCCTGAACGAACTGGCTTTTAAACGCTTCAAAAAATTCACACAGACTGTCCTTTACCTGCCCCACTTCCTGAGCTGGATCATCATTTCCTCCCTGGCGCTGCGCCTGTTGGCGGATAATGACGGCCTGGTCAACATCCTGAACAAACAGATGACGGGCAATCCGGACGCGGTGATTCCATTCCTGAGCAATCCCAGCTGGTGGGTGGGAAGCTATATCGGCCTCGGCATCTGGAAGGAGGCCGGATGGGGCACGATCATCTATCTGGCTGCGCTGACCAGCATCAGCCCCGAGCTTTATGAAGCTGCCGCCGTGGACGGTGCCGGGCGTTTCCGCCGCATCTGGCATGTGACGCTGCCAGGCCTGCGTCCAACGATCGTTGTACTGCTGATTATGCGACTGGGCTACATTTTGGGAAGCGAGTTTGACCGGCCGCTGGCCTTAAGCAATAAACTGGTCACCGACGTTTCGACGGTGCTTTCCATCTATGTGTACCAGAAAGGCATAAACGGCGGCGGGCAGTTCAGCCTGACGACCGCCGTCGGCCTGTTCCAGTCCGTAGTCGGCGTCCTCTTCCTCTTCGGAGCCAATTTCCTGGCCAAGCGCTTCGGTGAGCGCGGCATCATGTAAGGGAGGGGGAGAAACATGATTAAATCGAAATCCACGAAATTCGGCGATTGGGTAATCGTGTTCATCTGTATCCTTCTGATCTTTATCTGCTTAGTGCCGATGCTGAACGTGCTGGCCCGTTCCCTGTCGGATACAAAGTACCTGATCCGCAATGAAGTGCTGCTTTGGCCTAAAGGGCTG
>CAMJTZ010000060.1 GCA_946408865.1 uncultured Clostridia bacterium | reverse complement strand
GGCGTTTACGCGTAGCCTTCTTCAGCTTTTGCTTAGGTGCCATTCTTTTTCCCTCCGTAACCCGCGTCATAGCGGGATCAATTCAGTTGAAGCTTACTTGGTGGCTTTCTTCTTGCCGGCGATGGTCTTCTTCGGGCCCTTGCGGGTGCGGGCATTCTGTTTGGTGTTCTGTCCGCGAACGGGAAGGCCATGGCGGTGACGAACGCCGCGGTAGCAGCCGATTTCGATGAGGCGCTTGATATTGAGAGACACTTCACGGCGAAGATCACCTTCCACCTTCAGATGATGCTCAATATATTCACGCAGCTTGCTGATTTCGGTCTCGGAGAGATCCTTCACCCGGGTGTCGGGATTGACGCCGACTTCCGCGAGCATCTTCTGCGACGTGGTCAGGCCGATGCCGTAAATGTAGGTCAGGCCGACTTCAACGCGCTTTTCTCTTGGCAGGTCAACACCTGCAATGCGTGCCATGTTTCGTATTACACCTCCGTATGTTTTGAAAAGTGAGCTCCACGCAGGCCGACAACCCTACCGGACCCGGTGAAACACGACTCCGCGCCGGCGCCAGGTGAAAGCAGGCGCACGACAACACCATCCGGCCGCGTTGGAAGGAACGGCAGGACAGTGCCCAGAAAGAGACGGGTTGATTTACCGCCGGAACACGCGCTTTCAACGCGTGCAGCCGCCCGGAGGCAAACCAGGGTTAACTGCTACAGTTTATCACAGGGGTTTTTAAAAGGCAATCTTTTTTTGGGCAAAAATCTTAAATTTTTATAAACTTTGTTACAAAATCATTAAGAGCATCTTTTTCATTGGGAACTTTGCCGTCCATGACGGCTGCCAGCAGCTGCTGAAGCGCTTCCCCGATGGCAGGCCCTTTGAGACCGAAAACCTTCAGATCGTTTCCGTTGACAGCCAGGTCCTTCAGGGTAAAGCAGGGCCGGGTGGCAAGGAGCGCGTCCAGGGCGGCCATCCGCTCCGCCATGCGGCGGTCCTCCTTTTCACGGGTGGAATAGCCGGTGGCGATGCGGTCTGCCCGGTGAATCAGGAACAAAGCACGAAGATCCTTCTCGCCGAACTGATTGAGGCGGCGCAGCAGGAAAGAACGGTCCAGATTGACTTCGCCGCTTTCTGTACGAAGCGGAATGTCGTGATACCGGACGAGGCGGACGACACGGTCACAGGTTTCGCGGTCGCAGCGCAGACCGGCGGTGATCCGGGCGGCGATTTCAGCGGAAACAGCCTGATGACCGCGGTAATGCGCTTCCCCGTGATCATCCATGACGCGGACAGCCGGTTTTCCCGTATCGTGCAGGAGCATCGTCAGGCGCAGATCCGGTTCCGCCGGAACGCCTTCCAGCCCCCGGACCGTGTGCTCCCAAAGGTCATAGGAATGATGATGGTTCAGCTGGTTATAGCCGACCATGACAGCAATTTCCGGCACGATCCGGGACAGAACATCCGGAAAGGCGCGCAGAATCCGCCCGGCTCCAGGTCCGCACAGCAGTTTGAAAAACTCTTCACGGATCCGTTCCGCGGCTACGTTCGAAAGGGAAGGCGCCAGCAGGCGCAGCGCTTTTTCCGTTTCCGGGTCTATGGAAAAATCAAAGACAGAGGCAAAGCGCAGAGCACGGAGAATGCGCAGGGCGTCCTCCCGGAAACGCTTCTCCGGGACGCCTACGCAGCGTATTACGCCATGTTCCAGATCCTCCCGGCCGCCGAAAAGATCGACCAGGCCGCTATGCGGGGAATAAGCCATCGCGTTGACGGTGAAATCCCTGCGGGAAAGATCGCCGGCCACATCCTCCACAAACGTGACAGAATCCGGATGCCGGTGATCGGTATAGCTTCCGTCGGTGCGAAAGGTTGTGATTTCGTAGGGAATATGGTTCAGGATGACGGTGAGCGTCCCGTGCTTCAGACCGGTCTCCACCACATGCTCACCGCGGAAAAGCGCAAGCATTTCCTCCGGACGGGCAGAGGTGCACAGATCCCAGTCATGAGGAATCCTGGAAAGAAGCGTATCGCGGACACAGCCGCCTACAGCGTAGGCGGAGAAGCCTGCCTTTTCCAGGCGGCTGATCAGATCCGCAACGGGGCGGGGCAGAACCATCCGCGGCCTCCTTTCCATCAGCTGCGGTCAGCTGACGGGAAATAATACTACTGCAGATTTATTATAAGAAAATCACAGGTTTCGTCAAATCATCCGAAGGAGTTGAACTGAAGATAAAAAGATGATATTTTTATGGCATCGGCAAGGAGGCGACGGGATATGGCATCGCAGGAATACAGAACAGAACACGACTCCATGGGTGAGGTGCGCGTACCGGCGGACCGGTACTGGGGCGCGCAGACAGAACGGAGCCGTAACAATTTTCCCATCGGCAGCGGCAGGGAACCCATGCCGGAGGAGATTATCCGCGCTTTTGCCGCGCTGAAGGCAGCGGCAGCCAGGGCTAACCGGCAGCTGCGGCCGGAGAAAATGACCGAAGAGAAATGCGCCGCCATCTGTGCCGCGGCAGAGGAGGTGCGCGCCGGCGCGCTGAAGGATCATTTTCCACTGGTCGTCTGGCAGACGGGGAGCGGTACCCAAAGTAACATGAACATGAACGAGGTTCTTGCCAACCGCGGGAACGCCATCGCCAGCAGGAAACTGCTGCATCCGAACGATGATGTGAATATGAGCCAATCCTCCAACGATACGTTTCCGACGGCGCTGCATATTGCGTCTGCTTCAATAATCGGGGAACAGGTACTGCCGGCCCTTGAAAAACTGGCGGAGACGCTGCGCGCACTGGAGGAGGAAAACCGGGACGCGCTGAAATGCGGACGGACGCACCTGCAGGACGCGACGCCGATCCGCTTCTCACAGGAAATCTCCGGATGGCGCGCGAGCCTGGAACGGGATCTGGAGCTGATCCGCGCCGCGGCCAGACCGCTGCACGAGCTGGCGCTCGGCGGAACAGCTGTCGGCACCGGACTGAATGCTCCGGAAGGATTTGACCGGCTGAGCGCGGAAATCCTCGCGGAAACGCTCGGGATTCCTTTCCATACCGCAGAAAACAAGTTTCACGCATTGACATCCCTGGATGAGATGGTGGCAGCCCACGGCGCACTGAAAGCGCTGGCCTGCGACCTGATGAAGATCGCGAACGATATCCGCTGGCTGGCCAGCGGACCGCGGCTGGGCCTGGGTGAGATCACGATTCCCGCCAATGAACCGGGATCTTCCATTATGCCGGGAAAGGTCAATCCAACCCAGTGCGAACAGGTGACGATGGTCGCGGTCCAGGTGATGGGCAACGATACGGCGGTGAGCATGGCGGCCAGCCAGGGCAACTTCGAACTGAATGTTTTTCTCCCGGTATGCGCCTATAACTTCCTGCAGAGCGCGCGCCTGCTTGCGGAAAGCATGAATTCCTTCCGGGAACGCTGCGTCTGCGGTATCCGGGCCAACCGGGAAAAGATGGCGGAGAACGTTTCCAGATCCCTGATGCTGGTGACGGCCCTGAATCCGGTGATCGGATATGAAAAAGCGGCAAAGACTGCACAGAAAGCATACCGGGATGGAATATCGCTGAAGGAAGCCTGTGTGGAGCTTGGATTCCTGACGGCGGAGGCGTTTGACGAATGCTTCCATCCGGAAAAGATGGCCTGACACAGAGGATGGAAAGAATAACCAGCGGACGGAGCAGCGTATGACAGATCGACTGTATTATGAAGATGCCTATTTATGGGAGTTCGACGGAACAGTAACCCGGATCCGGGAAGGAAAGAAGGCGGGCACCTGGGAAGCGGCGCTGGACCGCAGCGCTTTTTATCCCACCTCCGGTGGGCAGCCTTTTGACGCGGGAAAGCTTGTTTTCGCGGGCGGTGAAGCGGCAGTAACGGATGTGGAAACCGACCGGGAGGGTGAAGTCTGGCACACGCTGGACAAAGCTATTCCGGAAGGAACGGCGGTGCACGGCGTGATTGACGGGAAACGCCGGACGGATCACATGGAACAGCACGGCGGCGAACATATGCTGGCTGGCGCGATCTGGGAGAAACTGCAGGGAACGACGATCGGACTTCACCTGGGACAGGAGGATTCCACGATCGATGTGGCGCTGCCCGGCGAGCGGACGCATCTGACGGAAGAGGAAATCTGCCTGCTGGAGGATACGGTAAACGAGCGGATCCGGCTGGATGCGCCAATCCGCTGCTGGTTCCCGGACGAAGAAGAGCTGGCGAAGCTCCCGCTGCGGAAAGCGCCGACGGTAACGGAGCATGTGCGCATTGTGGCAATGGGCGATTTTGAGATGGTTGCCTGCGGCGGCACGCATCCGTCATCGACCGGAAGGATCGGCATGATCAAAATTCTGTCGGTCATCCCCGCCAAGGGAAAAGCCCGGGTCTCCTTCGTCTGCGGCGGACGGGCTGCAGCGGTTTTCCGGAAATACATGCGGTCCGCAGACAAGGCGGGTGCCGCCCTGAGCTGCCCGGTGGAGAAACTGAGCAGTTCCGCGAGCGAACTGAAAAGCCGGCTTGCGGAAGCGGAGCGGAAGGCCAACCGGTTTGAAACCAGGGAGCTGCTGGAAAAGTTCCGGCAGGCGGAGAGCACCGGCGATCTGAAAGGCATTACGCTGACTGCCGTGATTACCGGAGAAGCGGACGCGCGGGCTGTTTCGTCCGCTGTATCCGAATATATTGAAGAGAAAGGAAAACTGCTGCTGCTGGCCGTCGGGGAACGGCTGACTTTTGCACGCTCCGCGGATGTGCCGGTGAACATGGCGGAACTGATCCGCCGGGTCGGACGCGGCGGTGGACGGCCTGACCTTGCCAGCGGCGCCGGGATTCCTGAATGTGTGAATGTGGCCAGAAAGATCCTGGTTACCGAAATGAAATGAACCGGACGATGAGGTGGCAGTATGGAAACAGAAAAAAAGATCCGGATCCGCTGGCATGTGGACCGTACGGTTGAACCGGCGGTCTTTATGCTTGTCTGCGAAGATCCGGACCATCCTGAACTGAAAGTCAGCGTTTCATCGGAAGAGATGACCGAACGTGTTGCCAAGGCAAAACTGATGCAGGCGATGTTCGAACTGGGGAAGGAAAAAGGGATTCCGGCTCAGTGCCTGCGGTTTAAGATCAACGGAATTGAGGAATGACGGGAAACAAAAAGCTGCCTCCGCACAGGAGGCAGCTTTCATATCCGTGCCTTTTACTTTACGATCAGCAGCAGAATGGAAAGCACAACAAACAGGGCAGCGGCAATCTTGGTGCCCAGGGCCAGCTTGGCTTCAAAAGTCTTGGACTTGGCCTTGCTGAAATAGCTGTCGCTCTTGCCGGTGAGGGCGCCGATCCCGTCGTCATCAGAAGACTGAAGCAGAACAGTAACAATCAAAAACAGTGCCGCAATGATCAGCACGATGGAAATCACGGTAACCATAGAAACAAACCTCCTTACAAATCAGCCCAACGATCATAACACAGCGGCAGTTAAAAAGCAAGGATTATTTTGACTCAGAGATCGCGGTTCTGCTTCCGGGCTGCTAAGGCGGACAGGCAGCATTCCTTACTCCGCTCGATGTGCTGCTTCATCAGGGATTCAAAGGCGGGCAGATCCCGCTTCTCGACCAGATCCACCAGACGGTGATGCTCTTCATGCGCGGCGCTGCGGCGGTTTTCCTGCCTGATGGCCATGGCGGAGAAACGGCGGATATACTCATCCTGGCCTTCGATGACCCGGAGGATCCGGTTCTTGCCGGAAATGGAAGTCAGCTCGGTATGGAATTCGCGGGCAAGGGGAGAGATGGCCTCCACATCGTCCTTCTGCATGAGCTTGTCCATTTCAGCCAGCTTATCCCGCAGGGAAGCGATATCCTCAGCGGTGGCATTCTCGATAATATAGGGGAGTGTCAGCATTTCCAGGGAATTACGGATGGTATAAATCTGATCCACATCCTCGGTAGTGAACGCGTGCACAATCACGCCGCGGCGCATCACATATTCAACCAGCCCGTCCCGCTCCAGCTTGCGCAGCGCTTCGCGCAGGGGGGTTCTGGAGATATGCAGACGATCAGCATATTCGGTTTCAACAATCCGCTCTCCGGCAGGGATTTCCCCGGTGATGATGGCTTTCTTCAGCACATCGTAAGCAATCTCGCGAATCGGACGGCTCTCCATCATCGGCTGGAAAGTGAATGACATAGAATAACCTCCTCCACAGTACAGTTTTTTTTCTGCACTTTGGATAATTAATACATCAAAAATACACTGATGTCAAGATGCCAAATGGGATTCAGAAGAGGAGGAAAAAGCTTTTCAAAAACCGGAAAACCGAGTATGCTTTTATTCACCTAATATAAATTGATGATCAGGCGGGGAGAAACGATGCAGGATCTGTTATCAGTCGGAGAAATGCGGATGAGCGACGCGATCGCCATCTCATCCTTTGTGCCTGGGATGGAGCTGATGCGCCGGGCCGGAGAAGGAATTTTCCGCGCCGCG
Organism: uncultured Clostridia bacterium; assembly: GCA_946408865.1. The sequence goes on along the minus strand of CAMJTZ010000060.1, from coordinate 3,483 downwards.
GAGTGGAAGCCTCCGGTGGCGGTTGTCTGCGGAACGGGCAACAACGCGGGAGACGGGTATGTGACAGCTATGATGCTGCAGGAAGCCGGCATTCCCTGTGAAATTCTGCTGCAGGAGGAGAAATTCACACCGGACGGAAGATTCTGGTTTGACTGCTGTACAGCCAGGAAAATTCCGGTCCGGAAGTGGGCGGAAACGGAAACGCTCCGCGGTTACGGATCCGTCGCGGACTGCATCTTCGGCACCGGATTCCACGGACAGGCGGAGGGCGAAGCGGCCCGGATGATCCGCCTGATCAATGAAAGCGGGGCATATGTTGTCAGCGCAGACATCAACAGCGGGCTGAACGGCGACAGCGGTATGGCAGCGGAAGCGGTCCGAAGCGACCTGACGGTCTGTGTCGGCAGCTGGCAGCCGGGTCATTTCCTGAATATGGCCGGGGATCTGATCGGGGACAAGGTCTGCGTGGATATCGGCATTCCGCCCAAGGGCCGGGGGATGAAGCTGATGGAAGCGGAGGATGTGTATGCGCTGTTTCCGCCGCGGAAGCATTTCAGTCATAAAGGGGATTACGGGACCATTGCGCTGATCGGCGGATCCCTCCGCTATTCCGGCGCGATCCGGCTGGCCGCAACAGCCAACGCCGGCATGCGGAGCGGCGCCGGGATTGTCCGCCTGTGCGCACCGCGAAGCCTGTGTGAAAAGCTGATTCCGGAAGTGCTGGAAGCGACGCTCTTTCCGCTGGATGAAACGGACGGAAACCTGCTCTTCCGGGAGGAGAACTTTGCTGAAGCGCTCCGGGGGACCCGCAGCGCAGCGTTCGGAATGGGTGCCGGAAACACGGAAGAGACCGCGAAGGCGGCAGCGTATCTTCTCCGGGAGTACGAAGGAACGCTGATCCTGGACGCGGACGGACTGAACGCGCTGGCCGGGATGCAGTGCGAAGGACTGGCGGAAGCGAAGGGAAACGTCATCCTGACGCCGCATCCAGGAGAGTTTTCACGGCTGAGCGGCAAAAGCATGGAAAAGATCCGGAACAACCCGATTCCGCTGGCGGAGGAATTCGCACGGAAACACCGGGTAACGCTGTTGCTGAAGGGACCGGCCACGATCGTGACAGACGGGGCGGAAACGATCCTGACGGACCGCGGGGCGCCCGGCATGGCTTCCGGAGGAAGCGGGGATGTACTCAGCGGCGTGCTGGCGGCGGTGGCTGCGGTTCATCCGGATATTCCCGTGAAGGCTGCGGCAGCGGCGGCGTGGATCAACGGCCGGGCCGGGGAAATTGCCCAGGAACGGATGGGGGATGTCAGCATGACCGCGGGAGATACCGCGGCCGCCATCCCGGAAGTATTCCGCGAAAAAAAACTGCGCGGATAACCGCGCAGGCAGGTTGAGTCATTTCTTTTCCGGAAACCGGAGGAGGATCAGCCGGGATTACGGGATTCCAGTCTTTCCTCAATTTCATCCATCAGATCCTCAACTTCTTCCAGATCGTTGAGCCAGTCTTCATATTCTTCGTCTTCTTCGTCCGGCTCCTGATTTTCCACTTCATGATACAGTTTTTCCGCTTGGGCATAAAGCGCACGGAGCTCTTCCGGGGACAGAGCGGACAGATCCGGGAGATCGGTCAGGTCAAAAAGCACTGGGAGACACCTCTTTCTGAAAGCTGTTTTTCTGGATTACAAAGCATTCCGGAGCACCTGGGCCGGCGTTCAGGAATGTCTGACGGAGAACATTATATTCCTTGTTGGACAACGACGCCAGCCGGTCTTTCAGCATTTCCAGCTCCCTCGCTCCTTCCGCATGGCCGGGATAGGCACAGATGGTGACGACGCCGCCGGGTTTCAGAATCCCCAGCGCGGCAGACACGGCCTTCTCCGTGGAGCCGCACTGCGTGGTAATCGAGTGATCCCCGCCGGGCAGCCATCCCAGGTTGAAAACCACGGCCGCCACCCCGGAAGGAACGGCTTCCGACAGTTCTGCATGACTCCGGCAAAGCAGTGTGACGCGGTCCGCGAGATCCTGTTCCGCCAGCAGTTTCCGGGTGGATTCCACAGCGTTCTTCTGGATGTCGAAAGCATAGACGCGACCTTGCGGGCCGACCCGGCCGGCAAGAAACAGCGTATCATGACCGTTGCCCATGGTCGCGTCGACAACCGTATCGCCCGGCTGTACAGCGCGCAAGAGAATATCCCGGGCCAGGTGGCGGGCGGATTTCAGTTCGTACGGCATGTTTTTTCCTCCATTATTCCAGGCCGATTTCCATATATCTCCTGTAGGTTTTGAATCCGGCGGTTTCATAAAAAGCCAGCGCCCCGCGGTTGAACTCCCACATGTTCAGCTCCAGCCGGCGGAAGCCCTGTTCCTTCGCATAACCCCGGATGAAAGTGACCATCGCGCTGGCGACGCCCATCCGTCGGCAGTTTTCATCCACCGCGAATTCATCCACATCCAGAAAATCCCGTTCAAACATGAAAGGGTTTTCCGGGCGGGTGATATGATTCAGCACCGCGAACCCGCAGATGCAGCCTTCTGCTTCCGCCACGACGATCTTCTGCCGGGGATCGTTCCAGATGGTATGGATGTAATTCCGCAGTTCATCGCAGAATCCGGGCTTGAAAACCTCCGGCTTTCCTTCGACATGCACGCGGTTCACCTGCTCGCGCAGAACGTTGACCTGATCCAGCTCCTCCTTCCGGGCGAAACGGACGGTGATCTGCACTTTCTCCCGGTGGGGAGGGGGATTCCTGTCCTCCCGGAGGAGGGAATGCCAAACCTCGTCGCAGATACCCAGATTGTTCTTTCCGGCGCCGCGGAGAACGGCTTCCTGATTCAGACCGGCTTTTTCCATCGCCCGGCCGGATTTGGGATTGTTGACATCGTGGCAGGCGGCGATCCGGTTGATTTCCACCGTGTCAAACAGGTAATCCATGATCGCCCGCAACGCCTCCGGCATGATGCCCCGGCCCCAGAAGGCACGGCTCAGACAGTAGCCGAGATCCGCTGCTTCCGCGGATTCATGAAGGTTCACAACGGAAATATTGCCGATGACATGGCCGCTTTCCTTCCATTCGATGGCCCAGTTGAAAAAGCCGCCGTCCTCATACCGGTCAATCCAGCCGGACAGCACTTTGCGGGTGATATCAATATTTGAATGCGCCGGCCAGGTCAGGAATTTTGTTACCTCCGGATCAGAGGCCCAGTTGGTGAACATATCCTCCGCATCCTCCATCGTGAAAGGACGCAGGATCAGACGGCGGGTTTCAATCCTCCGGGTTCCTGTCTTATTCATAACGATACAGCTCCTCTTTTCTTCTTTTTATCATATCATGATTTGACTGCCTGCGGAAGGAAAGGCTTCAGATGTCGGGACCAAGCCGGAATGTTCTGCAGATAATGGCTGCAGCCTCCTCCGGCGGGAGATTACTGTTGTCAAGGCGCAGATAGTTGTCAAAGGGGATTTCACCCTCATAACTGACA